>JAPSFT010000009.1 GCA_035063765.1 Deltaproteobacteria bacterium | reverse complement strand
CTGAGAGGGTTGCCAGGAATCGTCGTCTGCGGGGCTGCCCGGACGCGGCGCACCTCGTCTCGGGCGTGAGCCCGTCCGTCGCCGACCGGCGACCCGGCGGCGGTCGAGGTGGGTGCAAGGAAGGGGCTGCTCCGAAACGCACCTGCGAGGGAACCTTCTACAAACCGGGTCTCGGCCGGCGCGGGTAGCCCGCTCCTTCGCGTGTGCGGCGGCCGGCCCGGTCCTTGCAGTCGGACCTGCAGACGGGAGACCTGCAGCCAGGAGACCCACGAGGGAGGAACCAGCATGCCGGGATCGCAATCGCTGCGAAACGGGACCGGGACGGCCAGGACCCCCAGCTCGCGCGACGGGACGGGGCGCGCGGCTCCGGTCGCACCCCCGCCGCTCGAGGAGCGCACCCGCCTCGAGCTCTACGACCTCGCCACGGCGCTCGGCATCGCCGGCCGCGGCGACATGTCGAAGGCCGAGCTGATCGAGGCGATCCGGCGGCGCTGAGCCGGCCGGCCCGCTCATCCGCCGCGCGCGCGAGCTCCCCCCGCCGCAATTTCCCCTCAAGCCCGCTCCCGCCCCTTCCGATCGCGCGTGTGGACGCGAGGCCGGAAAGGTCCGGCCCCCGTGCGTCCCCTGCTCGCCATCCCCCTCGCGCTCCTCGTGCTCGCCGCCACCGCCTCGGCCGCCACGCTGCCCGTCGCGCTGCCGGGGCCGGACGTGACCCTCCTCTTCGCGCTCGGCATGGTCGGCCTGGGCGCAGGGCTGTCGCCGCCGCCGGAGGGCTAGAGCCCGTCTCGTGAGCCCCGCGTGACCGCCGGGACGGCCGCCGCCCCTCCCCCTGCTCCGAGCCGAGGTCGGCTAGCGTGCGCTCCGGGGGGAGCGGCGTTGGCCCAGGTCGCCTTCGAGTCGGTCACGAAGCGCTACCCCGGCGGCGCCGTCGGGCTCGCCGACCTCACCCTCACGGTCGCAGACGGCGAGCTGCTCGTCGTCGTCGGCCCGTCGGGCTGCGGCAAGTCGACCCTGCTGCGCCTGCTGGCCGGGCTCGAAGCGCCCAGCGCCGGCACGATCCGGATCGGAGACCGGGCCGTGAACGAGCTGTCGCCGCAGGAGCGCAACGTGGCGATGGTGTTCCAGGACTACGCGCTCTACCCGCACCTGACCGTGCGCGGGAACCTCGAGTTCCCGCTGCGCATGCGTGGACTCCCGGCCGAGGCCGTGCGCCGCCGCGCCGAGGAGGTGGCGGCGCTGCTCGAGATCGCCCCGCTGCTCGAGCGCCGGCCCCGGCAGCTCTCCGGGGGCCAGCGCCAGCGCGTCGCGATGGGGCGCGCCCTGGTGCGCGAGCCGAGCGTGTTCCTGCTCGACGAGCCGCTCTCGAACCTCGACGCACGGCTGCGCGGGAGCGTGCGAGCCGAGATCGGCGAGCTCCAGCGCCGCACGCGCACGACGATGCTCTACGTGACCCACGACCAGGTCGAGGCCATGACGCTCGGCCAGCGCGTCGCGGTGCTCGACCGCGGGCGGCTCCAGCAGGTGGCGGCGCCGGCCGAGCTCTACGAGCGCCCGGTCTCGGCCTTCGTCGCGGGCTTCATCGGCAATCCCCCGATGAGCCTGTTCCCGACCCGGGCCGAGCGCGACGCCGCCGGGCGCGTGGCGATCGCGATCGGCGACCAGCGCGTGCCGGTGCCCGAGGCACACGCCGCCCACGCGCTCCTGGCCGCGCAGCCCGACGCCGTGCAGGGCGCGGGCCTGCGCCCGGAGGCACTCGGCCCGGCCGCGCCGGGCGCCCCGGCGCTCGAGGCGACCGTCGACTACCTCGAGAACCTGGGCCGCGAGGTGCTCGCCTACGTACTCGCTCCGAACCGTGCCGGCGAGCCGCTCCGGCTCGTCGCGCGCCTGCCCGGGCTCGTTGGGCTCGCGCCGGGCACCCGCATCCGGCTCGCCGTGGACGGGGCGCGGCTCCACCTCTTCGACCCGGCCGGGCGCGCGCTGCGCTGAGCGGGATGCCGATCTCCTCTCAACCGAGCAGGACGCGCACCTCGTGCAGGGCGCCGTCGCTCGCGAGCGGCACCAGGGCGGCACCGTCCTCGATCGCGGCGGTCCGCCCGTCGACCTGGGCGCCCACCACGCACCCCGCGCGGCCGCCCGGGTTGTCGGCGCGGATCGCGTAGCGCGTGCGCCCGTCGGGCGCCCGCAGCAGCAGCTCGAAGCCGGGCCAGGCGTCCGGGATGCGCGGGCGCAGGCGCAGGCGGCGGCCGGCCTCGAGGCGGAGACCGAGCACGGTCTCGACCAGCACCCGGTAGAGGCCGCCCGCCGAGCCGGCGGACCAGGTCCAGCCCCCCCGGCCGCGATGGGGCGACACGCCGTAGACGTCGGCGGCCACCACGTAGGGTTCGACCTGGTAGGTGGCGACCGCCTCCCGGCTGCGCGCGTGCCACTGGGGCGTGATCCGCTCGAGCAGCCCGGCGGCGCGATCCCGGCGCCCGAGCTCCGCGAGCGCGCGGACCACCCAGAGCGCGGCGTGGGTGGACTGGCCACCGTTCTCGCGGATGCCCGGGGGATGGTCCTCGAGGAAGCCGGGGGCGTGCGGGCTCCGGTCGAAGGGCGGCCAGAGCCGGCGTACGAGGCCGGCCTCGCCGTCCACCAGCTCGCGCTCGACGGCGTCGATCGCCGCGGCGGCCCGCTCGGGACGCGCCGCACCCGAGAGGACCGACCATGCCTGCACGAGGGCGTCGACCCGGCACTCGTCGGCGCCCGCGGTACCGAGCGGCGTGCCGTCGTCGTACCAGGCGCGCTTGTACCAGGCGCCGTCCCAGGCCTCGGCGTCGAGCGCCTGGCGCAGGTCCGCCTGGTAGGCGCGCAGGCGGGCCGCGCGCGGGGCCTCCCCCCGGCGCTCGGCGAGCGGAAGGAAGCGCTCGAGCACGTGGTACAGGAAGAAGCCCAGCCAGACGCTCTCGCCCCTCCCCTCGCGGCCGACGCGGTCCATGCCGTCGCTCCCGTCGCCGCTCCCCATCAGCGGCAGGCCGTGCACACCGCGGGTCGCCGCGCGCTCGAGCGCGCGCAGGCAGTGCTCGTGGAGCGGAGCGGTCTCGGGGCCGGCCTCGGGCGTGAGGAGGGCCTCGTCCTCCCCCGGCGCGAGCTCGCGCGCGCGCAGGAACGGCACGGGCTCGTCGAGAACGGCCTCGTCGCCGGTGGCGCCCACGTAGACCGCCGTCACGTAGGGCAGCCAAGCCGGGTCGTCGCTCCTCCGGGTGCGGATCCCCTTCGAGCCCGGCGGGTGCCACCCGTGGAGCACGTCGCCCTCGACGAACTGGTGCGCGGCGTGCAGCAGGAGCTGGGAGCGGGTGTGCTCGGGCGCGGCCCACACCAGCGCGGCGGCGTCCTGGAGCTGGTCGCGGAAGCCGAAGGCTCCTCCCGGCTGGTAGAACCCCGAGCGGCCGCGCTGCCGGCAGCCGAGGGCCTGGTGCAGGAGCCAGCCGCCGGCGAGCTGGTCGAAGGCCGCGACCGGCGTGCGGACGCGGAGGGCGCCGGTGAGCCGCTCCCACTCCGCGTGCACCTTCCCGAGCGCGCGCTCGACCGCACCCGGTGCGCGCCAGCGCGCGAGCAGGGCGCGCACGGCGGCGCGATCGCGCTCCTGGCCGAGCAGGAAGCTGCACTCGACGGCGGCGCCCGGCGCGAGGGCGAGCGCGAGCCGCCACGCGAAGCAGGGGTCCAGGTCGGCACCGAGCGCGCCGTCGAGCGGCGCTCCGCCCGTTACCGCCGCCGGCGCGGCCAGCGTGCCGGCGCGCCCGACGAAGCCGGCGCGGTCGGTCGTGTAGCCGGGCGCCACGCCCGGCGGCGCCAGCACGGTGCCGAACGCGACGCCGGCGCCGAAGCCCGGGTCGATCGCGTTCTCGGCCACCAGCGCCCCCGCGGCGGGCTCGCCGTCGGTCACGACCGTGCGCCCGCCGTCCTCCGGCGTCGCGCCGATCACGAGCCGTTGGAGCGCGAAGAGCGCGAGCCGCCGCGGGCGTCCCGAGCGGTTCTCGATCCGCACCCGGCACACCGCGAGCGGATCCTCGAGCGGCACGAAGCGGGTCACCTCCTGGGCGAGCCCCGCCGTCTCGTGACTCCATACCGTGTATCCCAGACCATGACGCACGGTGAACGGCGCGCCCGAGGCGGCCGGCGCCGGCAGCGGCGACCAGAACACCCCCGCCTCCTCGTCGCGCAGCCAGAGCGCCTCGCCCGGCGGGTCGGCGACGGGATCGTTGCTCCAGGGCGTGAGCCGGTTCTCGCGGCCGTTCCCCGCCCAGGTCGTCGCGGCGCCGCCCTCGCTCGCCACGAAGCCGACGCGCTCGTTCGCGACGACGTTGCACCAGGGCATCGGCGGGCGCGCGAGCTCGCCGTCGGGCCCCGGCCCGAGCTCGATCGCGTACTCCCGCCCGTCCGCGACGAAGCGGCCGAAGCCGTTGTCGGTGGGCGGGAGCCGCCGGTGGGCGAGCGGGCGCTCGACGAGGCGCTCGCTGCGAGGCCCGTCCCGAGGTGCCAGGACGGGGCCGGCGAGCGCCGCGGTCGCAGGCGGCGCGCCGGTCGTCGCGAGCCGTGCTGCCGCCAGCAGGAGCTCCCGCTCCCGCACCGCCAGCGCGCCCTTCGCCTGGAGCGCGACGCGCGGCGCCCCCGCCGCCTCGAAGGCGGGTGCGAGCGCCTCGGGGTCGTCGGCCAGCACCAGCAGGTCGAAGCACGCGCCCTGCGCGTCCCAGAAGGTCTGGGCTCGCGCCCACTCCGGGGCCGCCTGCTTCGCGTCCGGGCCGCTCAGCTCGACCACCAGGAGCCGCTCGGGGACGTGCCCTCGCTGCAGGAGCTCCTCACGCGTCCCGCGCACGCGCGCGCGCAGCGCCGGATCGGCGCGCAGGCCCGGGTGGCCGTAGGTGATCGCAACCGCGAGCTCGTGCAGCGCCGCGCAGGCCGCGCCGTCGAGGCCGAGGCGGGCGGCGAGCGCCCGCTCGCGCGCGGCGGCACCGAGCAGCGCGGCGTCGGCGGCGCCCGCTTGCGCGAGGCGCGCGAGTGCAGCCACGAGCGGTGCCCGCTCGTCCTCGGAGCCGAGCAGCAACAGCCAGCTCGCGGCCTCGCCCGGCGCGAGCCGCACGCTGCGGCGGAAGGCGAGCACGGGATCGAGGACGCTGCCGGTGCTGCCCGCGAGCGCGTCCGGAGCGGCGACCGCGCGGGGGCCGGGCCAGCTCCGCCCGCGGCCCAGGAAGCGGGCGCGGTCGGTCTCGGCCTCGAAGCCGCCGGGGCCCGCGAGCGCGCCGCCCATCCAGAGCGGCGCCTCGCCGGCGCTGCGCGGCCGGCGCCGCGCGAGCAGGACCCCCTCCCCCGCCGCCTCCGTCTCCACGAAGAGCTTCGCCAAGGCCGGGTGCGCCGCGTGGACGGCGGGGGGCGCGAGCACGAGCTCGGCGGCGGCGGTCAGCACGATGCGGCGCGGGCGCTCGCTGGCGTTGCGGACCTCGATGCGGCGCAGCTCGAGGTCCGCATCGGGCGCCACGCACGCCTCGACGCGGGTCGCGAGACCCTGCCACGATTCGGTGAAGACCATCCGGCCGGGGGCCGCGCTCGCACCGCCGGAGGCGATCCGCGTCCAGGCTCCGCTCTCGGCGTCGCGCAGCCACAGGAAGAGGCCCTCGGCGTCCTCGACGCGGTCGCCGCGAAAGCCCGTGAGCTGGATCGCGCCGCGCCGCGACACCCCCGTGCCGGCACCCGTCAGCAGGAGCGCGTAGCGGCCGTTCGAGAGCCAGCGGCCGTGCGGCGTCGGGTCGTGGTGGCGCGCGAGGAGCGCGGCGGGGTCGAGCGCCAAGCAGTCCCCCGGTCCTAGTAGTGGAGCACGACGCGCGCGGGCGCCTCGGCCAGCCAGGCGTGGCGCGCGTCGAAGCGCTCGCTCGCCCGCCCGTTCACGGTGACCGCCCGCAGCGGCCGCGCGCGCGGCGAGACCACCTCGATGCCGGCCGGCGGCAGCGCCAGCCTGCCCTCGATCCGCAGCTCGACGCGATCCCCTCCGCCGGCGCGCCAGGCGAGATCGACGACGCCGTAATGCGTCGAGAGGCCGCGCGCGCGCACGCCCGGCTCCTCGTCCACCCAGCGCTCCGGGACCCCGGCGCCGATCACGAGCGCCCCGTCCCCGTGGCGCTCGGCCACGAGCAGCCGCCGCATCGAGCGCAGGTAGGTCGAGGCGATCCAGCCGTGCGGCAGGTCGCCGAGGAAGCGCGGCGTCGCGGGATCGCGCCAGCTGATCTCCGGCCACTGCCGCCACGCGGGCGGGCGCTGGTCGGCCACCAGCGCTTCGAGCAGGGCGAGGGCCCGGTCGGGCCGCCCGAGCAGCAGGAAGGCCACCGCGTTGCGCATCTCGTAGGCGGTGTAGGCCTCGAGCGGGGTCGCGCCCCGCTGGCGGCTCTCGAACTCCTCCCACCAGCGCTCGAAGGTGTTCGCGAGCAGGGCTTGGGGCAGGCCTCCCGCCACGCCGACCGGGTCGACCGCGATCGCGGTCGAGTTGGGATCGAAGTCGGCGAGCTCCGCGGAGGCCGGCAGGGTCGTGAGCCCGCGCGTCGCGACGACCGTGCGCAGCGAGGCGACGAGGTCGCCGAGCAGCTCGCCGTGGGCCTGCGCGAAGCGGCGCGCGGCGTCGGCGTGACCGAGCGCCCCGGCAGCGGCCGCGGCGTCGGCGAGCCCGCGGACCGCCCACAGGTCGTCCCAGTAGGAGTGGACGGGGCGCGAGGCGTAGCCCTCGTGGCTGATCGACTGGGGCACGAGCCCGAAGAAGATCCCGCCCTCCCGCGTTCGCCAGGCGGGCGTGCGCCGCTCCTGGCGCAGCGCGTCGATGGCGAGCGCCGCGCGCTCCACCGCCGGCCACAGCTCGCGCAGGAACCCGAGGTCGCGCGTGTGGCGCCAGGTCTCGACGACGCCCCAGACGAACTCGCCCTCGCTGTCGTTCTCCGGCGTCCAGTCGGCGCCGCGCTGGTCGATGCAGCAGGGGATGCGGCCGTCGGCGCGCTGGTGGCGCGCGTACCAGCGCAGGAACTCGCGGGCCTCGTCGGCGAAGCCGAGCTCGAGCAGCGAGGCCGCGGTCATGGCGCCGTCGCGGATCCAGGAGCGCTCGTAGACGCGCGAGCCGGGCTGGATGCGCGGCGCGTCGCGGTTGACGAGGATCCAGGCGAGCGAGGCGCGCACGCTCGCCTCGAGCGCCGCTGCCGAGGGCGGCAGGTCGATCGCGAAGCCGTCGAGCCGCCGGCGCCAGTGCCGGCGCGCCTGCTCGAGGCGCCCCGCCGTCCAGCGCGAGGCGGCGCGCCGCGAGCCGGGCCGCGGCGGCGGCTCGACGTCCGGGTGCTGCGGCACGACCAGCGACACCTCGTCGTGTGCACCGGGGGCGAGCACGAACTGCCAGGCGAAGGCGCCGCCGACGAGCCCGATCGGGTCGGCGGCGCCCTGCGCCCGCGGCGGCACGCGACCCTCGGCGAAGAAGCGCGGGGTGGGCCCCTCCTCGGAGCGCGAGGCGCCGAAGGCCTCCGGCTCGACCAGCGGGTGGACGCGGCGCGCGCGATCGACGGTGAGCGCGACGCCGTCCCACGCGAGCCGGTGGATGCGCGCCACGCCGCCCTCCATGCCGAGGTTCTGCCAGGGTGGGCTCACCTGGAAGGGGCGCACCGCGACGAAGAGCTTCACGGCCCGTGGTGCCGGTCCGGTGTTGGCGACGCGGTAGCGCGCCACCAGCGACGAGGCGCCCGGCGGCCCGGTCGCGAAGGCCGTGATCTCGAGCACCACGTCGCCCGCCAGCCAGGTCACCGACGGGATCGGCAGGTCGCCCTCGGCGAGGGTCGGCGTGGCCCGCACGGAGGCCCAGCTCACGAGCCGGCCGTCGGCGAACAGGAAGGGCTCGATCGAGAACGCCTCGCGCCCCACCTCGAGCGCACCGTCGGCGCCGAGCAGGCCCTCGGCGTCGTCGCCGTCGGCGCCCACCACCGCCCAGGGCGCCGCCTCGTCGAGCAGGTAGCGCGGGAAGTAGCCGCGCGGGGCCTCGCGCGCCTGCGCGGCCAGGAAGCGGTTCGGCGACTCGGCCAGGGCCGCCGGCACCACGCCGAGGTACTGGACGCCGAAGCCCCGGCCGCGGCTCGACTCCTGCATCTCGAGCCGCACGAAGCGCGACTCGTGGTCGGGCAGGTAGATCCAGTCGCGCCCGCCCTCGGCGGCACGCGCCCGGAACACCGCCTCCCAGTGCTCGCCGTCGTCCGAGGTCGCGATCCGATAGGCGACCCCGTAGTCGAGCGGGTCCCAGTCGATCACGAGGCCGCCGTACTCGCGCGGGCGGCCGAAGTCGAGCCAGAGCGAGGGCGCCGGGTCGCCGGGCGCGTTGCGCCAGACCCGCCTCGGATCGGAGTCGACCGCCGCGGCCGGCTCGTGGCCCGGCGCCGCCGAGGAGGCGTGCGCCACGGGCCGGGTCGGCTGGCGCGCGGCGGGCTCGCGCGGCTCGAGCCGCAGGTCGTCGATCCAGACCGTGCCGGCCCCTCCGTCCCCGGCCGCGAGGGCGAGCTCGAGGAAGCCGATCCGGCGCGGCTCGCCGCCGCCCGGGCCCCACGCGAGGGTGAAGCGCGGCTTGCGGACGCCGATCGCCTGCCACGCGCCCGGGAAGGGCGCCGCGCGCCGCCTCCACCACCACACGCTGGTCTCCGTCGGATCGACGAGCTTGAGCTGGAGCTCCTCGGGCGGGCCCTCGCCGCGCAGCCGGAACGCGAGCCGGTAGTTCTCGGGCAGCGTGAGATCGACGGCCTTGCGCGCGATCGCCCAGCCGGCGCCGCCGCCGAGGTCGAAGTCGAGGCGCAGCACGTGGCCCCGGGCCTCCTCCTCGACCGAGAGCACGAGGCGCGCTCCCTCCGAGGTGGCGGTCGTCCAGCCCGGGGCGCCGCCCTCGAAGTCGTCGATCGCGACGGACTCGGCCCCCGTCGCGGCCGTTGCGATCCTCGCGATCGTCGCCGCCGTCGCGGTCGTTGCGACGGCCACGGCCAGCAGCACGCCCGGCCACCGCCCGCGCCTCGCGCCGGCCGCCGCCATCCTATTCCTTCACCGCGCCGGCCAGGAGCCCGGCGAGATACTGGCGCTGGAGCACGACGAAGAGCAGCACCACCGGCAGCACGGTCAGCACCGCCCCCGCCATCATCCGCTCGGTGTCCTGCACGTGCTCGCCGGCCAGGTTGGCGAGCGCCACCGGGAGCGTCTGGAGGCGGTCGTCGGAGAGCACGATGAGG
The DNA here is from genome assembly GCA_035063765.1 of Deltaproteobacteria bacterium. Classification (NCBI taxonomy): domain Bacteria; kingdom Pseudomonadati; phylum Myxococcota; class Myxococcia; species Deltaproteobacteria bacterium. The sequence continues at coordinate 204,220 of JAPSFT010000009.1, read as the reverse complement.
GGCCACAGGAAGTCGTTCCACGAGCCGAGGAAGGTGAAGACCGCGAGCGTCGCCAGCACCGGCCGCAGGGCGGGCAGCGCGATCGACCAGAGCACGCGCGCCTCGCCGGCCCCGTCCACGCGGGCCGCGTCGAGCAGGCTGTCGGGGATGCCGAGCGCGGACTGGCGCACCAGGAAGATCGCGAAGACGCTCGCGATCCCGGGCACGATCACGCCCGCGAAGGTGTTCACGAGCCCGAGCGCCTCGAGCAGCAGGAAGAGCGGCAGCATGGCGACCTGGCCCGGGATCAGCATCGCGGCGAGCAGGCTGCGGAAGAGCGGCTCGCGGCCCCGGAAGCGCAGCTTCGCGAAGGCGTAGCCGGCGGCGGTGTTCACCGCGAGCGAGATCGCCGTGACCGCCGTCGCGAGCAGCGCGCTGTTGGCGAGCTGGCGGGCGAGGTGGAGCTCGGTGAAGAGCGCGCGGTAGTGCTCGAGCGTCGGCCGGGTGGGCCACAGGCGCAGGCCGGCGCTGCCCGCCTCGCCGGCCGGCATCAGCGACGCCGCCACCATCCACCAGAGCGGCAGCAGCGCCGCCCCGGCGAGCGCGACGAGCGCCGCGTGCAGCGCGGCGACCCGCCCGGCGCGCAGGAGACCGCTCCTCACGCCCGCGGCTCCAGGCCCGCCCCGAAGGCGGTGCCGCGCTGCAGGCGGAGCTGGAGCGCGCTGGCGGCCAGGATCAGCAGGAAGAGCACGAACGCCACCGCCGCCGCGTAGCCGAGGTTCCACCAGCGGAAGCCCTCGCGGTACATCAGGAGCACGATGCTGAGCGTCGCGTCCGACGGCCCGCCGTGGGTCATGACGTAGGGCTCGGCGAAGAGCTGGAAGTAGCCGATCGCGGTGGAGATCGAGACGAACACGAAGGTCGGGGCCAGCATCGGCAGGGTGACGTGGCGGAGCTGCTGCCAGGCGTCCGCACCGTCGATGCGGGCGGCCTCGTAGAGCCGCTCCGGGATCGCCTGGAGCCCCGCCAGGAAGATCACCAGGTTGAAGCCGAAGTTCTTCCAGACCGCCATCAGGATGATCGCCGGCATCGCGAAGCGCGGATCGCCGAGCCAGTCCACGGCCGGCAGCCCGAGCGCCTCGAAGAGCACGGCGAGCGGGCCGACGCGCGGGTGGTAGAGCGCCCGCCACACCACGGCGACGGCCACGAGCGTGGTCACGACCGGCAGGAAGTACACGGTCCGGAAGAAGCCGCGCAGGCGGACCGCCGGGGCGTCGACGAGCAGGGCGCCACCGAGCGAGACCGCGAGCGAGAGCGGGCCGCCGATCCCGACGAAGACCAGCGTGTTGCGCAGCGCGGTCCAGAACGACACGTCCCCGAGGAGCCTGCGGTAGTTGCGCAGGCCCGTGAAGCGCACCGTGCCGGGGTCGCCGATCGCGTAGATGTCGAAGTCGGTGAGCGAGAGCAGGAGCGAGGCCAGCACGGGGACGAGGAAGAAGAGCGCGATCGCGGCGAGCGCCGGCGCGAGGAACCACCAGGCGGCGGGAGGCCGGCGGCTCACCGCGCGGCATCCTGCCGCGCGAGCAGCCAGCGGCGTTTCTCGAGGATCGCGTCCGTGGCCTCGTCGAGGCGCGCCACCGCCCGGTCGAGCGTGACCTCGCCGCGCACCAGCGCCTCGGCCTCCCGCGCGATCCCGGCGGCGATCCGCTCCCACTCGGGGACCGCGGGGGTCGGGCGCAGGCTCGCGAGCTGCCGGCGGAACGCGGCGGCGCGCGGGTCGTCGCGCAGGGCGGGCGTCTCCCAGGCGGCGGCCTGCGGCGGCAGGTCGCCGGTGCGGGCATGGAAGGCGATCTGCTGGGCGGGCTCGGAGAGGAACTCGACGAAGCGCCAGGCGGCCTCGCGGCGCGGCGAGCCGCGCCGGATCGCGAGGCAGGCGCCGCCGGCGATCGAGACGCTCGGGTGCGCGGCGTCGAGCGCCGGGATCGGCGCGGTCGCCCAGTCGTCCTGCCGCGCGGGCGGCAGGCGGCGGGCCATCTCGCCCAGGTTCCAGGGCCCCGTCACGAAGGCCGTGAAGAAGCCGGCGGCGAAGTCCTGGTACAGGTTGGCGACCGCCCCGGTGCCGGCCGGCGGCGCCAGGCCCTGCTCGAAGAGCGCCGCGTAGAACGCGAGCGCCTCGCGGAAGCGCGGGTCGCGGAAGGCGCCGTAGCGGCCGCCCTCGCGCAGCAGCCCGGCCCCGCGTTGCAGGGCCAGGATCACCGGCACCTCCCACTCGCCGAGCGGCATCAGGACGGGCCAGGCCCCCGGGTCCCGCCGCTTCATCGCCCGCCACGCGGCGAGCCAGCCCTCCCAGGTGGCGGGCGGCTCCGGGACGCCGGCCGCGGCCAGCAGATCGGCGCGATAGAAGAGCACGCGGGTGTCGACGTACCAGGGCACGCCCCAGGTGACACCGCCGGCGCGCGCCGCCTCGCGCGCGCCGGGGAACCAGCCGCCGGCGGCGAAGACCGGCGACGCCGCGATCCGCTCGTCGAGGGGCTCGAGCGCGCCGAGCGCCACGAACTCGGCGACCCACGTGTTGCCGAGCTGGAACAGGTCCGGCATGGCGCCGCCGACGTAGGCCGTGAGCAGCTTCTCGTGCGCGGCGCTCCAGGGGACCTGCTGCACGCGCACGCGCGCCCCGGGCGTGCGCGCCTCGTAGGCGCGCGCCAGCGCCTCGGCCGCGGCGCCCTCGCTGCCGAGCGCCCAGAACACGAGCGTGTCGCCGCCGCGTGACGGATCGCACCCGAGCAGCACGAGGCCGGAGACGAGGGCGAGGACTGCGAGACGAGCGCGCACGCGCCGGGAGTCTACGCGGTCGCGATGCCCGAGGCCGCGGGTTAGGCTGCTCTCGCTCCACGGGTCGGGGGTGTGGGCCCACATGCCGTCACACGACCAGCTCCTCCTGTTCTGGCTGCAGCTCGTCGCGCTGCTGGCGGTGGCGCGCTCGCTCGGCGGGCTGCTGCGGCGGATCGGGCAGCCGGCCGTGGTGGGCGAGCTGGCGGCGGGCCTCGTGCTCGGGCCGTCGGTCTTCGGCCAGCTCGCACCGGACGCGCAGGCCTGGCTCTTCCCGGGCGTGCCCGTGCAGATGGCGATGCTGGCCGCGGTCGGCTGGGTGGGCGCCTTCCTGCTGATGATCGTGACCGGCTACGAGACCGACCTGCGGCTGATCCGGCGGCTCGGCGGCGCGACCGCGCGGGTTGCCGTCGGCAGCCTGCTGCTCCCGGTGGCGCTCGGGGTCGGTGTCGGGCTGGTGATGCCCGCGGTGTTCCTGGGCGAGCGTGCGGAGCGCAGCGTCTTCGCGCTCTTCGTCGGGATCGCGCTCGGCATCTCGGCCCTGCCGGTGATCGCCAAGGTGCTCTCCGAGATGGGCCTGATGCGGCGCACCGTCGCCCAGGTGATCCTGACCGCGGCGATGGCCAACGACCTGGCCGGCTGGGTCCTGCTCGGCGTGGTCGCCGGGCTCGCCCGCTCGGGCCACTTCGACGCGAGCGGACTCGCCTTCACCGGCTTCGGACTCGCGCTCTTCCTGCTCGTCGCCTTCCTGCCCGGGCAGCGCGCGGTGGACGCCCTCCTGCGCGGCGTCCGGATCCGGCGCTCGGGCGCCTTCGGCGCGGCCGGCGTGATGGTGCTGGCGGGGCTCTCGGCAGGCGCGCTGACCCACGCGATCGGGCTCGAGGCGGTGTTCGGCGCCTTCATTGCCGGCATCGTGCTCGGCCGCTCCCGCTACCAGGAGCACGAGGCCTTCGCCGCCCTCCACACGGTGACCTTCTCCTTCCTCGCGCCGCTCTTCTTCGCCTCCGCCGGCCTGCGCGTGGACCTGACCCTCCTGGCGCAGCGCGAGGTCTGGGTCTGGGGGCTCGTCGTGCTCGCGGTCGCCAGCCTGTCCAAGTTCGCCGGCGCCTACCTGGGCGCGCGGCTGGCGGGGCTCCCGCGGCGCGAGGGGATGGCGCTCGGCGCGGGACTGAACGCGCGCGGCGCCGTCGAGATCGTGGTCGCCACCGTCGGCCTCTCGCTCGGGGTGCTCTCCCCCGAGTCCTACACCGTCGTGGTGCTGCTCGCGATGGCCACCTCGATGATGGCGCCGCCGCTCCTGCGCTGGGCGTTGTCGACCTGGAAGGGCTCGCGGGAGGAGCGCGAGCGGCTCGAGCGCGAACGGGTGCTCGGCGCCAACGTGCTGGTGCGCGCGCTCCCGATCCTGCTGCCCAGCCACGGCGGCCCGAACTCGGTGCTGGCCGCGCGCCTGCTCGACCTGGCGTGGCCGGCCGAGGCCGAGGCCGTCGTGCTCTCGGTGGGCGGCGACGCGCCCGAGGCCGACGTCCAGCGCGTGGCCGCGGCGTTCCGCCACCGGGTGGCGCGCCGCGAGAGCATCCGGGGTGGCGACCGGCTCGGCGCCATCCTCGACCACGCGGCGCTCGGCTACGGGGTCATCGCACTCGGCGCCACCGACGCGCGCGTCGAGGGGCGGCTCGTCTCGCCGCTCGTCGACGACCTCCTGAGCGCGAGCCCGCTGCCGGTCGTGATGGTGCGGCGCGGCGCGGGCGCCCCGCCGGCCGACGCGGGCGAGCTGCCGATCCGTCGCATCCTGGTGCCCGCGATCGGCACCCAGCCGGGGCGCGCGGCCCAGGAGATGGCCTTCGGGCTCGCGGCCGCGCTCGGCGCCGAGGTCGTGATCGCGCACGTGGTGACCGCGCCGACGCCGGCCCAGGAGGTGGCGCTCCCGGGCTGGATGCACGACACGCTCGGGGCCGCGCCGGGCGCGACCGCAAGCGAGGGCTCGATCTCGGTTGCCGAGCGGGTCGTCGGCGAGGCGCGCGCGCTGGCGGGCGAGTTCGGCGCGCACGCCCGCACCGCGATCCGCACGGGCCTGTTCACGCCCGACGTGCTCCTCGCCCTGGCGCGCGACGAGCAGGTGGACCTGATCGTCCTGGCCGCGAACCTGCGCCAGCTCTCGGGCCGCCCCTTCCTCGGCCACGGCGTCGAGTACCTGCTCGAGAAGAGCGAGTGCGCCGTCGCGGTGGTGACGGCGCCGCCGGGCTTCGCGCGCTGATCCCGCCGCTGGTTCCCCGCCGGCGGTGATCTCGGCAGGCGCATCGCGCCCCCGAGGTCCGCGGCCGCCGGCTCGAGCTCGACGCGTTCGGCTCGTGCGACCGGACGCACGGGTGTGGCCGGGAGCCTCCCCGGGATCGGCAGCCGATCGGCTGCCCTACACGAAGAACACGAAGGTCACCAGCACGAAGAGCGGGAGCAGCACGGCTCCCGCGTAGGCCATGTACCCGAAGAAGCCCGGCATCGCGACGCCGCTCTGCTCGGCGATCGCCTTGACCATGAAGTTCGGGCCGTTGCCGATGTAGGTGTTGGCGCCCATGAAGACGGCGCCGGTCGAGATCGCGGCCAGGATCTCGTGGGCGCGCGGGCCGAGCGCCAGGTACTCGGCGAGGTAGCGGCCTTCGAGGCCGACGCCGTCGAGGCCGACGGCGGTGGCGGCGAAGGTCAGGTAGGTGGGCGCGTTGTCGAGGAAGCTCGAGAGCACGCCGGTCGCCCAGAAGAATTGCCAGGGCTCGCGGATGCCGAAGCTCGGGGCGTGCTGGTTCAGGAGCAGCAGCGCGGGCGCCATCGTGACGAAGATGCCCGCGAAGAGGAGGGCCACCTCGATGATCGGCCCGAAGCCGAAGCCGTTCTCGCGGTGGTAGGCGGCGGGCGTGGCCAGGTAGGCCGCGATCGCGACCGCCGCCATGAGCACCTCCTGGAGCCCCGGCGGCCAGGGCGCGCCGCCGGCCCCGAGGCCGCTGCCCGAGGCGTAGACGATCGCGACGATCGCGGCGAGGAAGACCAGGTTGCGCTGGCCCGCGATCCGCAGCGGCGCGTGGCGCTGCACCTCCTCGAGCTGGGAGCCGGGGCGCTCGCGCTCCTCGCGGTCGAAGACGCGCTGATCCCAGAGGTTGAAGAGCAGCAGCAGGAGCCCGTTCACGAGCAGCCACTCGCGCCAGAGGCGGAAGGTCCACCCGAAGGGCACGCCCTTCAGGAAGCCCAGGAAGAGGGGGGGGTCGCCGAGGGGGGTCAGGAGCCCGCCGCAGTTCGACACCACGAAGATGAAGAAGACCACGATGTGGGCCTTGCGCTGGCGCGAGGCGTTGGCGCGCAGCAGCGGCCGGACCAGCAGCATCGAGGCGCCGGTGGTGCCGACGAAGCTCGCGATCGCGCCGCCGATCGCGAGCAGCGCCGTGTTGAGGAGCGGCGTCCCCGACAGCGAGCCCCGGATCACGATCCCGCCGCTCACCACGAAGAGCGCCCCGAGCAGCACGATGAAGGCCACGTACTCGTGGGCCTTCTCGAGGAGCTGGTGGACGCCGGCCGCGCCGTGGGCGGCCACCAGGTAGACCACCACCGGCGCCGCGAAGAGCGCCGCCACGAGACCCTTCGTGCGGTTGCGCTCCCAGGCGTGCGGCACCACGAGCGGCAGCACGGCGATGCACAGGAGCAGGCCGGCGAAGGGCAGCACGGTCCAGACGGGCAGCTCGATCGCGTGGGACACCGGCGCTCCGGACGAGGGGGGCGCGACCCTAGCCCGGATTCCCGAGCGCCGCGGCGACGGCCGCGACCACCTCGTCCGGCTCGAAGGGCTTGCGCAGGAAGCCGGCGAGGCCGCGGGCCGCGAAGCGCTGGCTCGCCTGCTCGTCGTCGTAGCCGGAGACCAGCACGACGGGCAGATCCGGCCGCACGGCGCGCAGGCGCAGGAAGGCGGCCTCGCCGCCGAGGTCCGGCATCACCAGGTCGAGCAGCACCGCATCGACCCGCTGGCCGCCGACGACGGTCGCCACGGCCGCCGCGCCGCCGTCCGCACGGACCACCTCGAAGCCGGCGCGGGTGAGCATCTCGGCGGCCAGCTCGCGCACCGCGGGATCGTCGTCCACCACGAGCACGCACCCCCGCGGCGGGGCCGGCGGCACGGGCCGGGTGCCGGGCCGCGCCGGAGCGCAGGACGGAGGGACGATCGCCGGCGCGGGCGCCGGACGCGCGCTCACCGGGAGCGCGACGCGCACGGTGGTGCCCAGGCCGGGCGCCGACTCGATCGTGAGGCCGCCGCCGTGTGCGCGCACGATGCCGAGCACCGCCGCCATCCCGAGCCCGCGACCCGAGAACTTCGTGCTGAAGAAGGGCTCGCACACGCGCGCGGCCGTGGCGGCGTCCATCCCGCAGCCCTCGTCGGCGACCTCGAGCACCACGTAGCGGCCGGCCGCCAGCTTGCGGGGCCCGAGCGCGCCCGCGAGCGCCTGCTCGTCGAGCTCGGCGGCGGCGACCCGCAGCGCCACCCGCCCCGGCTCCCCGCCCAGCGCATCGGCGGCATTGAGGACCAGGTTCATCGCCACCTGGCCGAGCTGGCTCGGGTCACCTTCCACGGCCGGGAGCCCGGGCGCGCAGGTGATCTCGAGCGTGCACCCCGCCGGCAGCGAAGCGCGCAGCAGCTCGCCGAGCGAGCCCACCACGGCGCCGGGATCGAGCGGCGCCAGGGCGGGCGCCGCCTTGCCCGCGTAGGTCAGCATCTGCCCGGTCAGCGCCGCGGCGTGGTCGGCCGCCAATCCGATCCGCTCGAGGCGCGGGCGCAGCGGCGCCTCGGCCGCCAGCTCGGCCAGGCCCAGGCGCACGTGCCCGCGGATCACCGTGAGCAGGTTGTTGAAGTCGTGCGCGATGCCGCCGGCCAGGACGCCCAGGCTCTCGAGGCGCTGGATCTGCGCGAGGTGGGCCTCGAGCGCGCGCTGCCGCTGCTCGGCGTCGTAGCGCGCGGTGACCTCGCAGGCCGAGCCCAGGAGGTCGATCACGCCCGCGGCGTCGCGGCCGGCGACCACGAGGCGCAACGCGAGCCGCCGGAGCCCCCCATCGAGCGCCACGATGCTCTGCTCGAAGTCGAAGCGCTCGCCGACCGGCAGCCGCGCGAGGCCCTCGTACGCGACGGCGCGGAGCTCCTCCGGCAGGAGCGCGAGCCAGCCGTGATCGGCGAGCCTTTCGACCTGGACCCCCGCCATCGCCACGACCCCGCCCGCCACCCACTCGGGCCGCAGGCGCAGCTCGGAATCGATGCGGACGCGGAAGCTCGTGTCCGCGTTCAGCTCGGAGATGGCGCGGTAGCGCTCCTCGCTGGCGCGCAGCTCCGCCGTCCGCTCGGCGACGGTCGCCCGCAGCCGCTCGCCGAGGCGCCGGCGGAGCTGGTCCGCGCTCGCCTGGATCTGGAGCCAGAGGACGGGCGGCGCCACGAGCACCCACAGCGCCACCAGCGCCGCCGACATCCGCCCGCTGGCCAGCCACGCCACGTGCAGCGACCCGACGATCGCGAGCGCCAGGAGCGCGGGGCCGAGCCAACGCTCCGCCCGCGTCGAGCGGGTGGCGCGGGCCGAGCGCCAGACGAGGCCGGCCGCGGCCGCGACCGCCCACGGCTCCCAGGCGAACGCGAGCAGCCAGGCGAAGGCGTCGAAGCCCGCCATCGACACGATCGTGCGTAGAGAGCCCCAGGTGAGGGCTGCGGGCAGCAGCCAGTCGGGAACCCGCCGGCCGGCGAAGGAGAGCGCACCCCCGGCCAGCAGGCCCGCGAAGAAGGCACCGAGCACGTGCGTCGAGGGCGCGAGCGAGGAGCGTTCCGGATCGACGAGCGCGAGGGCGCCGCTGATGCCGGCCGCCGTCCAGCCGCCGACCCAGTACGCCACGGGCGTCCCGTGGCGCCGCAGCACGCGCCAGCCGAAGAGGCCGGTGGCGAGCGCGAAGAGGAGGGGCCAGAGGGGCGCCACGGATCGGCAGGATATCACCACCCCGGGCCGGAAGGGGTCGTCGCCGGGGGCGGCGGCCGGGTACAGTGGGGCCATGCCGCGAGCCCCGGGTCCGATCGCCGTCGCCTTCGCCCTCCTCCTCTGCGCGCACGCCACCCGTGCCGAGCTCCCGAGCGAGCCCGTGGGGCAGGTGGCGCCGGCCCCGGCGCCGGCGCCCCACCAGGTCTGGATCGCCGACTTCGTGCTCGCGCGCACCGCGCTCCTCGACGGCGACAGCGGCCGCTTCCTCGGCATGCTCTCGGCCGGCGTGGGCCCGATCGCGCCGGTCTTCTCGCAGGCGCGCGGCGAGATCTACCTGCCCGAGACCTACTACTCCCGCGGCAGCCGCGGCGAGCGCAGCGACCTCGTCACGATCTACGACGTGGCGACCCTCGCGCCCGTCGCCGAGGTGGCGATCCCGCCCCGCCGGGCCGACATCGTGCACGCGCTGGCGCTCGCGACGCTGCTCGACGACGGGCGCTTCCTCGCGCTCTTCAACTACTCGCCCGCCACCTCGGTCACGATCGTGGACGTGGCGGAGCGGCGCTTCGTGGGCGAGATCCAGACCCCCGGCTGCAGCCTCGTCTACGGCGCCGGCCCGCGCCGCTTCTTCATGCTGTGCGGCGACGGGAGCCTGCTCGTGGTGACGCTCGACGCGGGCGGCGCCGAGCAGGGCCGCACGCGCAGCGCGAAGCACTTCGACCCGATGGCCGACCCCGTCACCGAGAAGGCGGTGCGCCGCGGCAACGAGTGGCTCTTCGTGAGCTTCGCGGGCGTGGTCCACCCGGTGGAGGTCGGGGGCGAGGCGCTCCGCTTCGGCGAGCGCTGGTCGCTCTTCGACGACGCCGACCGCGCCGACTCCTGGCAGGTCGGCGGCACCCAGCACCTGGCCGTCCACGAGGACTCGGGCCGGCTCTATGCGCTCGTCCACCAGGGCGGCCCCGACGGCCACAAGCACCCCGGCAGCGCGATCTGGGTCTACGACCTCGCCACCCGCACGCGCGTGCAGACGATCGGGCTGCGCAACCTGCAGGCGGCCTTCCTCGCCCAGATGACCGGCCTCGAGAGCGACCCGCTCCTGTGGCTCCTCGAGCGGGTCGTCCCGAACGCGGGGGTCGACAGCATCGCGGTGTCGCAGGATGCGGAGCCGCGCCTGTTCGGCGTGTCGTCGGCCGCCGGCACGATCGGGGTCTGGGACGCGCGCAGCGGCGCCTTCCTGCGCTACCTCGAGAACGTCGGGCTCGCGCCGTCCACGCTCCAGGCGCCGTGGCGGTGATCGACCCCGCCCTGCACGCCGTGCTGCGCGGGGGCCTGGCGCTGCTCTTCGCGGGCGCCGCCGCCCACAAGCTGCGCGACCTCCACGCCTTCCGGGTCGCGCTCGGCGACTACCAGCTCGTGCCCTGGGTGCTGACCGGGCTGGCGGCGCCGGGGCTCGCCGCGGCGGAGGCGGCCGCGGCGGCGCTCCTGCTCTCGCCCGCGGCCCGGCCCTGGGGCTTCGTCGGCGCCGCCGCCCTGCTCGCGCTCTACGGCGCCGCGATCGCGCTGAACCTCCTGCGCGGCCGGCGCGACATCGACTGCGGCTGCTTCGGGCCCGCCCTGCACGTGGGGCTCGGCGGCGGCCTGCTCGCGCGCAACGCCGGCCTGCTCCTCGTCGCCGGGGCGGGCTTCCTGCCGGTGGCGGCGCGCCCCCTCGGCGCGCTCGACGGCGCCACGATCGCCGGCGCCCTCGCCTTCGCAGCCTTCGCGCACGCGGCCGCCACGCGGCTGCTCGCCTCTCCGCCCGGTGCGGCATGAGCGCGCTCGTCGTCTCGAACCTGCTCCTGTGGCTCGCGGTGGTGGCGCTGGCCGCGCTCGTCTTCGCGCTCGCGCGCCAGATCGGGGTGCTCCACGAGCGCCTCGCGCCGGCCGGCGCGCTGCTCCTGCGCGGCGGGCCGCAGGTCGGGGACCCGGCCCCGGCGTGGGCGGGAGCGGACCTGGCGGGGCGCCCGATCCGGCTCGGCGGGCCGAGCGAGGACGGGCGCGGAACGCTCCTGCTCTTCGTCGCGCCCGGCTGCCCGGTCTGCAAGTCGCTGCTCCCGGTCGTCCGGCGCGTCGCCGCCGAGGAGGCCGCGCGCCTGCGGGTGGTCTTCGCGAGCGACGGTGACGAGGCGGCCCAGCGCCACTTCGCCGCCGAGCACGGCCTCGATCGCTTCCCCTACGTCGTGTCGGCCGAGCTCGGCCTCGCCCACGGCGTCGGGCGGCTCCCCCACGCGGTGCTCGCCGACGCCGGCGGGATCGTGCGCGCCAAGGGGCTCGTGAACTCGCGCGAGCACCTCGAGAGCCTGCTCGAGGCGCAGGCGCGCGGGGTGGCCTCGATCCAGGAGTTCGTGGCAAGCTCGCACGAGCCGGCGGCACGCGCCGGCGAGGGAGGACGATGAGCAGGCTCCGCCCGCGCGAGCTGTCGCAGCGCCTCGACCACGTCGCCGAGGACGCGGTGCGGCGCCTCGCGCGCGGGCTCTCGCGGCGCAGCTTCCTGGGCCGGCTCGGCGCCGCGCTGGCGGGCGGCGCCACGCTGCCCCTGCTCCCGGTGTCGCGGGTCTCGGCGGCGGAGCCGCCCGCCGCCGCGCCCGAGGGCATCGCGGGGCCCGCGGGCGACCCCGCGAGCTGCGAGTACTGGCGCCACTGCGCGATCGACGGCTTCCTGTGCTCCTGCTGCGGCGGCAGCCACACCACCTGCCCGCCCGGCACCGTCCAGTCGCCGGTCACCTGGATCGGCACCTGCCGCAACCCGGCCGACGGCAAGCACTACGTGATCAGCTACAACGACTGCTGCGGCAAGAGCTTCTGCGCGCGCTGCTACTGCCACCGCAACGAGGGCGATCGCCCGGCCTACCTCCCCCAGAAGAGCAACGACATCAACTGGTGCGTGGCCGCGCCGAGCACCGTCTACCACTGCTCCACCGCGATCGTGCTCGGCGTCGCCGTCGCCGCGCCCGCGGAGCCGGCCGCGGCGGGATCCGGAGAGCCGTGAGGCGCCGGGCACGCGCCGGGAGCTCCGCGGCCGGCGCGCTCGCCCTCGCGGCGAGCTTCGCGGCCACGATGCTCGCCCCGGGCGGCGCAGGAGCGGAGGCGATCTCCGGCCCGCGCCTCGACTACGTGCTCCAGTGCATGGGCTGCCACCTCGAGGACGGCAGCGGCGCTCCGGACCGGGTTCCGTCGCTCTCGGGTGTCGGGCGCTTCCTGGGGGTTCCGGGCGGCCGCGAGTACCTGGTGCGCGTCCCGGGCGCGGCCCACGCCCCGCTCGGCGACGCCGCGCTCGCCGCGCTGCTCAACTGGATGGTCGCGCGCTTCGACCCGCCCGCCGCCGCGGCGCCCGGCTTCGTCCCCTACGACGCCACCGAGGTCGGGCGGCTGCGCGCCGCGCCGCTCGCCGACGCCACCGCCGAGCGGCGCGCGCTCCTCGCCGCGCTCGGGGGCGGGTGAGCGATCAGCCCGCCGCCGCGCGCAGCACCGCGAGCGGCCCGAGCGCGCGGAGGCGCGCCAGCCCCGCGCCGTCGCGCACCACGAACGAGCCCGCGAAGCCGAGCGCGTTGACGGGAATGCCCTCGACCTCCGCGCGGGCGCGCGGCACCGCGAGCAGCCAGGTGCGCGTCGCGAGCAGGTTGTAGGGCGCGGACTGGCGGGGGCCGTCCTCGCCCGGACAGGGCCGCACGCCGACCGCCGCCAGCGCGGCGTCGGCACGGGCGGCGATCGCGGACGGATCCCGCCACGCGCCCGCAGCCAGCCGGACGAAGGCGCTCGGGAAGGGCGCGCCCGGCAGGGCGACCGGGCCCGGTCCGGGCGCTGCCGCGTCGAGCCAGGGCGCGATCGGCAGCGCGGGGGCGTCCGCGCGGCCGGCGGGCGCCGCGGCCCCGAGCGGGAGCGGGACGAGCTGGAGGTGCTTGTGACGCTGGCTCGCGCCCGCGAGGGGACCGGCGTTGTAGAAGCCGAGGCCGTCGATCGCAGCGAGGCCTGCGGCCAGCGCGGCCCAGTCGGCAGCGTCGAGCCAGGCCTCCTGGGCCGCGGCCGAGCGGGTCACGAAGAGCAGGTGGCGCTCGAGCACCGGAAACTTGTTGAGGAGACAGAGATGGGTGTCGGACACGGCGCCGACGACCAGCGCCGGGTCGGGGTCTGCGAAGGGGTCGGCGTCCGCCCGGCCGGCGGGCGCCACCGGCGGCCGATCCGCCAGGATCCGCACGGCGAAGCGCAGGCCGCCTTCGCGGATCTCCTCGGCGGCGGTTGCGAGGGGGCAGAGCGCGCCGGCCGCGCGGGCGCGGCGGATCGCCGCGTCGGCGGCCGCGGGCAGGGGTCGTGCTTCCGACACCGATCCGCTTCAGGCCTTCCCGGCGTGCTCGACGATCGCGTCCACCACGGCCGGCCAGAGCGCGCGCGGCAGGTCGTGGCCCATGCCGGCGAGCTCGAGCAGGCGCGCGCCCGGCACGGCCGCCGCCGTGTCGCGGCCCGCCTCGACGGGCACCAGCGGATCGGCGTCGCCGTGGATCACGAGCGTGGGAGCGCGCACCCCGGCCAGCGCCGCGCGCCGGCTCCCCGAGGCCAGGATCGCGACGAGCTGGCGCGCGAAGCCGGGCGGGTTGACGCCGCGGTCGTAGGCGCGCTCGGCGAGCGCGCGCAGCTCGGCCGGATCGCTCGGGTACGCCGGGCTCCCGATCACACGCGAGGCCTCGACGCTGCGCTCGATCTGCGCGGCGCGCTCGGCCGGCATCGGCGTCATCAGGAGCGCCATCGCCTCGGGGCGCGCGGGCGGCAGGCCCGGGTGGCCGGTCGTGGACATGATCGAGGTGAGGGTGCGCACCCGCGCCGGGTGCTCGATGGCGAGCGTCTGGGCGATCATGCCGCCCATCGACGCGCCCACCACGTGGGCGGACCCGGCGCCCAGGGTGTCGAGCAACGCCACGGCGTCGCCCGCCATGTCGGAGAGCCGGTAGGGCGCGTCGATCGGCTGCCCCGCACCCGCGGCCGCGAGGGCGCCCAGCACGTCGGGCATGCCGGCGGCATCGAGCCAGGTGGAGCGGCCGACGTCGCGGTTGTCGAAGCGGGTGACGTGGAAGCCGCGCTCGGCGAGCGCGCCGCAGAACTCGTCGTGCCAGAGGATCATCTGGGCGCCGAGGCCCATCACCAGCAGGAGCGGCGGGTCGCCCGCCCGCCCGAAGCTCTCGTACTCGAGCTCGATCCCGTTGGCGCGTGCGCGCGGCATCCCGGTCCTCCTCGTGGCGTGGGCGCCGAGTCTAGCCGAGCCGTGCTCCCGGCCACCGTGCGTGCGCCGGCCGCGCGCGCGATCGCGGAGCAGCTAGCCTCCGCCGCGCGATGACGTCCCTTCGCTCCTCGCTGCGGGTCACCGCTCTCGCCGGGGCGCTCGCCGGCGGGTTCGCGTGTGCCGGCCTCGGCGCGCCGGGCGGCCCCGGTGCGCCCCCGGCCCAGCACGCCTGCTGGCCCCGCTTCCCCTACCAGGAGGGCTGGCTCGGCGGCGACGGCGCCTACTCGGTCCCGCTCTCGTCCCGCCGCAGCGTCTGGCTCTTCGGCGACACCTTCGTCGGTCGCCCGGACCAGGCCGACCGGGTGGGCGCGAGCCTCGTGCACAACTCGATCGGGATCTCCGAGTGCCGCGGCGGGCGCTTCGCCATCGACTACGCCTGGGGCCGCGCGCCCGACGGCACCGCCCGGGCCTTCCTCGAGCGGCCCGGGGGCAGCGCCGGCTGGTGGTGGCTCTTCGGAGGCTTCGTACACGAGAGCCGGCTCTACCTGGGTCTGCTCGAGGTCGAGCGCTCCGCGCCGCAGGGCTCCCTCGCCCTGCCCTTCCGCACCGGCGCCACGGCGCTCGCGCGGATCGAGAACCCCGGCGACGAGCCGCAGCGCTGGCGGGTCGAGGTGCTGCCGCTCGCGCGCGGAACGGCCGGGTTTCCGATGTCGGCCTTCGCGCTGTCCGCGCCCCATCTCTACCTGTACACCTGGCGCGAGGAGGCCGATGGCCGGCATCCCCGCATCCTCACCCGCCTGCCGCTGGCGGCCCTGGAGGCGACGCCAGCCGAGCTTCCCGATCGTCTCGAGACCTTCGCGGGCGACGGCCGCTGGCTCGCGGGCTTCCGCCCGGGCGAGGCCCGGGTCGTGATGGACGACAGCGCCTCCGAGATGAGCATCCGACACCATCCGGAGTCGGGTCGCTGGCTCGCCCTCTACGGCCATCCGGAGCTCAGCGGGCGCTTTCCCGGGACGCGCCCCTCCGACGCCGTCTACCTGCGCAGCGCGCCGGCGCCCGAAGGGCCGTGGTCGGAGCGGCGGCTGGTGTTCCGGATCCCCGAGCTGGCACCCGGCCCGGGAGCCGACCCGAACCTCGGCTGCTACGCGGCCAAGGAGCAGCCGCAGTTCTCGCGGCCGGGGAGCCTCACCTTCACCTACGTCTGCAACCTCTTCGCAGGCCTCGGTCAGGACCCCTACGAGGTGCTCGGCCGGCTCCAGCGGAGCATGGACCTGTACCGGCCCGTCGCAGCCGCCGTGACGCTGCCCGAGCCGGCGCGCGGCACCCGCGGCGGGCCACCGCTCGACCCCACCGCCGGCAGGCACTAGCCTGCGCGCTCGCGCGCGAAGAAGGGGGAAGCGATGGGGATCCGGATCCGGCGGGCGGCCTTCGGGCTCGCGCTCCTCGCGAGCCTGCTCCCGGCCGCGGCCGAGGCCGCGCCGCACAGCGCCGGCCGCAAGTTCGGCCGCGGCCTCGCGGCGATGACCTGCGGCTTCCTCGAGGTGCCCGGCAACGTGGTCGAGACCTCGCGCGAGCGGGGCGCCGGCTGGGGCGTGACGCTCGGCTTCGCCGAGGGCCTCGGGAAGCTCGTGGTCCGCGAGCTGGTCGGCGTCTACGAGTTCGTGACGGCTCCCTTCCCGGTGCCGGCCGGCTACCGGCCGATCCTGAAGCCCGAGTATCCCTGGGGCTACTTCGACTAGCAGGACACCCGCTGCCGGCGAGGCTCGATCGTGCGCACCCGTTCCCCTCGGCTCCTGCTCCCGCTGCTGCTGCTCGCGCTGGGAACGGCGCCGGGCTGCTCGTTCCGGCGCCTGGCGATGACGGGGCTCGCCGACTCGCTCGCGGGCGAGGGCCCCACCGTCTTCGCTTCCGACGACGACCCGGAGCTGATCCGCGACGCGGCGCCCTTCTCGCTGAAGCTGATCGAGGCGCTGCTCGTCGAGCTGCCCGAGCATCGCGGCCTGCTGCTCTCCGCCTGCTCGGGCTTCACGCAGTACGCCTACGCCTTCCCGCAGGCCGACGCCGAGCTCGCAGGCAATACCGACTACGCGCGCGTCGAGGCGCTGCGCACGCGCGCGCGCAGGCTCTACACGCGCGGGCGCGACGACTGCCTGCGCGCCCTCGAGCTCCGCCACCCGGGCGTCGGCGAGGCGCTCCTGCGCGCGCCCGAGGACGCGCTCGGCTGGGCGGAGCCCGCCGACGTCCCGCTGCTCTACTGGACCGGCGCCTCCTGGGGCGGCGCCATCGCGCTCGGGCTCGACCGCCCCGACCTGGTCGCCGACCTCCCGGCCGTGCGCGCCCTCTTCGCGCGCGCGCTCGCGCTCGACGAGAGCTGGGGCCACGGCGCGATCCACGCCGCGCTGATCTCGCTCGACGCGGTGCCCGAGGCGATGGGCGGCTCGCGCGCGCGCGCGCGCCAGCACTTCGAGCGCGCCGTCGAGCTCTCGGAGGGCGCCAGTGCCGCACCCTACGTGAGCTACGCGGTCGGCGTGGCCCTGCCCGGCGGCGACCGTGCCGGCTTCGAGCGCCTGCTCGAGCAGGCGCTCGCCGTCGATCCCGAGCGCGACCCGAGCCAGCGCCTCGCCAACGCGATCGCGCAGCGCCGCGCCCGCCACCTGCTCGCTTCTGCCGGCGCGCTCTTCGCGGGCGCGCCGGCCGGGGGGGACGCTCCATGAGGACCGCCCGCACGCTCGCCCTGACCCTCGCGCTGCTCGCGCCCGCGCTCGCGGCCCCGGCCCAGGGCCGGCCGGTGACCATCAAGCTGGCCTCGTTCGTGCCCGAGGGCTCGATCTGGGACAAGAACCTGCGCCAGATGGGCGACGAGTGGCGCCAGGCGACCGGCGGGCGCGTCGCGCTCACCGTCTTCGCGAGCGGCCAGCAGGGCGAGGAGGCGACGGTCGTCTCGAAGATGCGGCTCGACGTGCTCCAGGGCGCGGCCCTCACCGTGATCGGCCTCGGCCAGATCGACCCCGGCTTCAACGTCTTCGCGGTGCCGTTCTTCTACGACTCCTACGACGAGCTCCAGGCCGTGCGCCAGGCGCTCACGCCCGAGCTCGAGAAGCGCCTCGAGGCGAAGGGCTTCGTCCTGCTCGGCTGGGGCGACGCCGGCTGGCTGCAGGTGTTCAGCAAGAGCCGGATCACGACGCTCGCCGAGCTGAAGGCGCTGCCGATCTACACCGCCACCGGCGACGACCGGATGGTGCAGTGGTACAAGGCCAACGGCTTCCAGCCGCGGCCGCTCGCCTTCAGCGACATCCCGACCGCCCTCACCACCGGCCTGATCGAGGCCGTGCCGATCACGCCGATCGCCGCCCTCCTGCTCCAGTGGTACCGGACCGCGCCCCACATGCTCGAGATCGGGATCTCGCCCCTGGTCGGCGCCACGATCGTGACGCGCAAGGCCTGGAAGGCGATGAGCGAGGCCGACCAGAAGGCGGTCCGCACGGCGGCCCAGGCCATGCAGGAGCGCCTGCGCACCGAGGTGCCGGAGCAGGACCGCGACGCGATCGCCGAGATGCAGAAGCGGGGCCTCGAGGTGTCGGCGCCCTCGGACCCGGAGGCCTGGCGCGAGGCCGGCGAGCGGTTCTCCGCGCTGATGGCCGGCAGCTACGTGCCGGCCGAGGTCTTCGAGCGCGCCCGTGCGGCGCGCGACGCCTTCCGCCGCGAGCACGGCGCCGCGCGGTGACCCGCCGGCTGCGGGCGGCCGAGGAGGGCCTGGCGGCCCTCGCGCTCGTGGCCATGGTCGTGCTGCCGATCGCCGAGATCGTCGTGCGCCGGCTGGCCGGCGTCGGCATCCCGGGCTCGCAGCCCTTCGTGCAGCACCTGACCCTGTGGGTCGGCTTCCTCGGCGCGGCGCTGGCCGCGCGCGACGGGCGGCTGCTCGCGCTCGCCGCCGCCACCTTCGTACCGGCCGGCCGGCCGCGGGCCGCGGCCCGCGTCTACGCCGCCGCGATCGGCGCCGCCGTGGCGACGCTGCTCGCGCTCGCCTCGGGTGAGTTCATCGCCATCACGCGCGACGCCGGCACGATCGTCGCCGCCGGAGTGCCCGCCTGGGTGACGCAGCTCGTGATGCCGGCGGGCCTCGCGGCGATCGCGCTGCGCCTCGTCTGGCGCGCCGGGACGACCCCCGCGGCGCGCACGCTCGCCCTCCTCGGCCTCGCGCTCGGCACCCTCCTCTGGTGGAAGGGGCCGTCCGCCGCCGGGGTGCCGGCCTGGCCCGGGCTCCTCGCGCTGCTCGCCGCCGCCGTCCTCGGCGCGCCGATCTTCGCGATCCTGGGCGGCGCCGCGGCCTGGCTCTACCTGGTCGACGGCGTGACGCCCGCCGCGATCCTGGTCGAGACCTACGCGCTCTCGGTGTCGCCCACCCTGCCCGCGATCCCGCTCTTCACGCTGGCCGGCCTGGTGCTCGCGGCGGGCCGCTCCTCGGAGCGCCTGCTGCGCGTCTTCCGCGCCTGCTTCGGCTGGATGCCGGGCGGCACGGCCGTGGTCTGCGCCGTGCTCTGCTCCTTCTTCACCGTCTTCACGGGCGGCTCGGGCGTCACGATCCTGGCCCTCGGCGGGCTGCTCCTGCCCGCGCTCCTGCGCGACGGCTACCGCGAGCGCTTCTCGCTCGGCCTGCTCACGGCTTCGGGATCGCTCGGGCTGCTGCTCCCGCCGGCCCTGCCGTTGATCCTCTACGCGGTGGTCGCGCAGGTGCCGGTCGAGGACCTGTTCCTGGGCGGCCTGCTGCCGGGCTTCCTGATGACGAGCCTGATCGCCGCCTGGGGCGTCCGCGAAGGCCTGCGCGGCACGACGCCCCGCGTGTCCTTCGTGCCCGGCGAGGCCGCGCGCGCCCTGTGGGCCGCGAAGTGGGAGCTCCTCCTGCCGGTGGTGGTGATGGCGGCGCTCTTCAGCGGCTGGGCCACGACGGTCGAGTCCGCGGCGGTCGCGGCGCTCTACGCGCTCGGGGTCCAGGGCCTCGTCCACCGCGACCTCGGGCCCCGCGAGCTCTTCCGCGTCCTCACCGAGTGCAACGTCCTGAAGGGCAGCGTGCTCCTCATCCTGTGCGTCGCGGTCGGCCTCACCGGCTGGCTCGTGAACGCGCAGGTGCCGGCGCAGCTCCTCGACTGGACGCGCTCGCACGTCGCCTCGCGCGAGGTGTTCCTGATCGGGCTCAACCTGTTCCTGCTGGTCGTCGGCTCCGTGATGGACATCTTCGCCGCCACCGTCGTCGTGGTGCCCCTGATCGTGCCGATCGCGCTCTCCTACGGCGTCGACCCGGTCCACCTCGGGATCCTCTTCATCGCGAACCTCGAGCTCGGCTACCTGATGCCGCCGATGGGACTGAACCTGCTGCTCGCCTCGCAGCGCTTCGACCGCCCGCTCGTCGAGGTGGCGCGGGCCGCGCTGCCGATGCTGGCGATCCTGGCCCTCGGCGTGCTGCTCGTCACCTACGTGCCGTGGCTCACCCACGTGATGGTGGCGCTGCGCCCGGCGCCCTAGCCGGCCCGCTCAGGGCTCGGCCGGCCGCTCCTCCGCGGCGGCCACGCCGCCCGCGCGCAGCCAGCGCGGCAGCCACCAGTTCCAGACGCCGAGGAGCTGCATCGTCGCCGGGACCAGCAGCGCGCGCACGAGCGTCACGTCGAGTGCGATGGCCACCGCCATCCCGAGGCCCATCTGCTTGACGTAGATCATGTCCCCGGTCGCGAAGGCGCCCACCACGACCAGCAGGATCAGCGCGGCGCTCGTGATGATGCGTCCGGTGCAGGCGAGGCCCTGGATCACGCTCTCGCGGTTGTCGCCGCTGCGCAGCCATTCCTCGCGGATCCGGCTCAGCAGGAACACCTCGTAGTCCATCGAGAGGCCGAAGATCACCGCGAACATCACGAGCGGCACGGTCGAGTCGATGCCGTCGAGCGGGACGGCACCGAGCCAGCCGAGGCCGTGGCCCTCCTGGAACACCCACACGAGGAGCCCGTAGCTGGCCCCCAGCGAGAGCACGTTCATCACGATCGCCTTGATCGGCACCGCGATCGAGCGGAAGGCGAAGAGCAGGATCGCGAGGTTCAGGGCGGCGATCGTGAGGACGGCGGCGGTGCCGTGGAGGCGCAGGGCGTGCATCTGGTCGAGGGTCTGAGCCGTCGGGCCTCCGACGCCGACCACGAGCCCGTCGCGGGGCAGGGCGCGCAGCGCCTCGACCAGGGCCGTCGCCTCGGCGGACCGCCACGAGTAGGGATGGTCCACGATCAGCAGCGCGGTCGAGCCCTCGACGGTGCGCGCGAGCAGCGACGCCGTCGGCTCGCGCGCCATGCGCCGCTCGAGCTCCCCGGCCGGTAGCGCCGGGTCCAGCTCGTCGAAGGCTCCCCGCACGCCCTCGACGCCGGGCAGCGCCTCCATGCGGCGGGTGAGCTCCCGCAGCGCCCGCAGGCTCGCGGGCGCGAGCGCCGGCGCCGGCGTCTCGACCAGCACCGGGATCGCCGCGGCGGCACCCGGATCGAAGCGCTGCGGGTCGGAGAGCCGCTCGTCGATCACCCGCACGTCGGAGTCGGGGGGCAGCGCCCGGGAGTCGGGCATCGCCCCCCGCATGCGCAGGGCCGGGCTCGCCAGGACCAGCAGCACGACGACACAGATGAGCGCTGTCGTAACCGGGTGTCGCATCGACAGCTCGCCGACCCGGCGCCAGAACGGGCTCGGCGCGATCTCCTCGGGCGGCCGCCCCGCCCAGCGGCCCAGCGGGTGGAGCGCCCAGCGGTTCACGTTCGGCCCGAGCCAGGCGAGCAGCGCCGGGAGCAGCAGCAGCGCCCCCACCAGGGCGCTCGTCACGACCGCGACGCCGCCGATCGCGATGCTGCGCAGCACCACCATCGGCACCTGGAGCAGCGCCAGCATGCTGATCGCCACCGCCATGCCCGAGACGAAGACGGCCCGGCCCGCGGTGTCCATCGTCGCGGCCACCGCCTCGACGGGTGACGTCCGGCGCGCGCTCTCCTCGCGGAAGCGCTGCACCAGGAGGAGCGCGTAGTCGAGCGAGAGCCCGAGCCCGAGGAAGGAGCCCACGCTCATCGCGAAGATCGCGATCTCGGTGAACTGGGTGCCGAAGCGCATGGCGGCCGCCGAGAGCGCCACCGAGAAGCCACCGATCAGGATCGGGAGCAGGGCGGCCACGACGCTGCGGAAGAAGAGCAGCGTCAGGAGGCCGGCGATCGGCAGCGCCACGCGCTCGGCCTGGAAGGCATCCGCGCGCGCGGTGTCCTGGAGCGCGCCCGAGAGCGGCACCAGGCCCCCGATCCGGATCTCGACCGGCGGCTCGACGGCGCGCAGCAGCGGGTCGATGCGCCGGTAGGTCGCGAGCTTCTGGGTGCTGTCGCCGCCGAGCGAGAGGGTGACGAGGGTCTCGCGCCCGTCGCGCGAGGCCAGCGCGGGGGAGGCGGTGTCGTAGAGGCTGGTGGCGCCGAGCACGCCGGGGTCGGCGAGCACCGCGTCGAGCGCGTCCACGATGCGCGAGCCGAACAGGGGATCGCGCACGTCGCCTTCCGGGTTGCGGTAGAGCACGACGACGTCGGCGGAGCCCAGCCCGAAGCGGCGCGCCGACTCCTCGCGCACCCAGGCCGACTCGCTCCCGATCACCTCGAGGCCGGCGGTCGGCAGATGGTCGGCAACCGACGCGCCATAGCTGGCCGCGAGCGCGAGGATCCCCGCGAAGCCGGCGACGATCCGCCGGGGCCGGGCGCCGACCCATGCGCCCAGGCGGGCGAAGGGCGAGCGGAGCGAGGCCTCGGCACGCATGGAGGGCGGAGCCTAACGGCGCGTGTGCGCGCGCGCCCGGGTGGGTGAAAGCCATCGGCTCCGGCTCGACCTACCATGCCCCCGGATCCGGCCGACCAGAGGGGCTCTCCAGATGGCGCCGAGCGAGCTGCTGCTGGGACTCGATGCGGGCGGGAGCGGGATCCGCGCGCTGATCCTCGACCCTGCGCGCGGGCCGCTCGCGAGCGCACGCCATCCCTGGGCGTACCGGCCGGCCTCGGGAACGGGCGGCATGGGCGTCGATCTCGACCTCGACGCGGCCTGGCGGGCGATCGCAGCCGCCGTCCGCGAGGCCGTCGGGCGAGCGGGGGTCGCGCCGGGTTCGATCGGTGGCGTCGCGGCCTCGGCGATGCGCTTCGCGAACGTCGTGATCGCTCGCGACGGGACGCCGCTCTTCGCGGCCCCGAGCCGCGACGCGCGCCCCGCCGGCGTGTGTGGCGAGCCCGCCGCGGAGGGAGCAGCGCTGCACGCGCGCACCGGCCACGGACCCGCCCCGTTCTCGCTGCTCTCCCGCCTGCGCTGGCTCGTACGCGAGGAGCGTGCGGCGCAGGTCGCCCACGCGCTCGCGCTCTCCGACTGGATCGCCTTCCGGCTGTGCGGCGCGCTCGCCACCGATCTCTCGCAGGCGAGCACGAGCGGCCTCTTCGACCTGGCTCGCGACGCGTGGGCCGGGGATCTCGCCGACGCGAACGCGATCCCGCGCGCCTGGCTCCCGCCGATCGTGGCCTCCGGAGCGCGGATCGGCGCGCTCGGCGCGGAGGCGGCGGGCGCGCTCGGCCTGCGCGCGGGCCTCGCGGTGGCAGCCGGCGGCGCCGACACCCAGTGCGCACTGCTCGGAGCCGGTGCGATCGCCGCCGGGGCTGCGGGGCTCGTGACGGGCACCAGCGCTCCTGTGCAGCTCGTCTGCGAGCGGGCGATCGTCGATCCCGAGGCGCGCGTCTGGACCGAGCGCCACGTGGTGCCGGACCGCTGGGTGCTCGAGAGCAACGCGGGGCCGCTCGGCGAGGCGCTCGACTGGGCCGCCGGCATGCTCTTCCCGGGTGCGCCGCGGCCGGTCGCGAGGCTCTTCGCCGAGGCGGCGCGCGCGCCGCAGGGCGCGGCCGGCACGCTCGCCTGCTTCGGCCCGCCGGCCTCGGACCCGCGCGCGCTCGGGCTCCCGATCACGAGCCTCGCGTTCTCGCCGCTGGTCGCGGCCGGCGATCCCGATCGGCGCCGGCTCGCGGCGCGCGCCTTCGTCGAAGGCGCGGCCTTCTCCGTGCGCGCGAACCTCGCGCGGGCGGCGGGGGTCGCGGGCCTGACGCCCGACGCCGTCCATGCGGCCGGCGGCATGGGCGCGAGCGCCACCTGGCTCGCGGTGCTGGCCGATGTCCTCGGCGTGCCGATCCGCACCGGGCCCGCGCCCGAGGCG
Organism: Deltaproteobacteria bacterium; assembly: GCA_035063765.1. Lineage (NCBI taxonomy): Bacteria > Pseudomonadati > Myxococcota > Myxococcia > Deltaproteobacteria bacterium. Next base: position 180,948 of record JAPSFT010000009.1, on the reverse strand, counting down.
AGCGCCCTCGGTGCGGCGCTGTGCGCGGGCGTCGCGGCCGGCGTGTTCCGCGACCTCGGCGAGGGGGCGCGGCTCGCCGCCCCCGACGGCGTCGCCGCGGAGCCCGACCCCGCCCGCCTCGCGGCCTACGATCGACACTATCATGTGTGGCGCCGCCACGCCGAGGCGCGAGCCTCGGCCGACGCGCCCGCCGGCGAGCGCCTGCTCCCGGAGCTCCTGCGCGAGCGGGCCCGGGCGAGCGTCGCAGGCGAAGCGGGCGTCACGCCGCGCATCCTCGCGACCGCGGACCTCGATCCGGACTCGCTCGCCGCGCTGCGCGCGTTGGGCCCGGTCGAGCACGCGCCCTTCCGCGAGGCGATGCGGCTCCTGGCCGGACCGGCGCTGGTCGAGGCGCTCGCCGGCTTCGCGGTGTTCGTGACCGAGGTGGACGTGGTGGACGCAGCCGCGCTCGCCCGCCTGCCGGCGCTGCGGGTGGTCGCCGCGTGCCGGGGTGACGCGGTCAACGTGGACGTCGAGGCCTGCAGCGCCTACGGCATCCCGGTCCTCCACGCGCCCGGCCGCAACGCCGACGCCGTGGCGGACCTGACCGTGGCCTGCGCGCTCGCGCTCCTGCGCAAGCTGCCGGAGGCCGGGGCCTTCCTGCGCCAGCCCGGGATCGCGGCCGGCGACCTGGGCCGGATGGGGCAGGCCTTCTCGCAGCTGCGCGGCCACGAGCTCGGCGGCAAGACGGTCGGGCTCGTCGGGCTCGGCGCGGTCGGGCGCGGCGTCGCGCGCCGCCTGCACGGCTTCGGCGTGCGCGTCGTGGTCCACGATCCCCTGGTCTCGCCCGAGGCCGCGGCCCTCGCCGACACCGAGTGGCTCGAGCTCGACGAGCTCCTGTCGCTGAGCCACGTCGTGAGCCTCCACGCGCCGGTGACGGCCGCGACCCGCGGCCTGCTCGACGCGGCGCGCCTCGCGCGCATGCGGCCGGGCTCGTTCCTGATCAACACCGCGCGCGCCGCGCTGGTCGACGAGGACGCGCTCGCCGCGGCGCTGCGCGAGGGCCACCTCGCCGGCGCCGCGCTCGACGTCTTCGCCGTCGAGCCGCCCGGCGCCGACCACCCGCTGCTCCAGCTCCCGCACGTGATCGCAACGCCCCACGTCGGCGGCAACACCCACGAGGTGGGCGCCCACCAGGGCCGCATCGTCGCCGCCGACCTGGCCCGCCTGGTCCGCGGCGAGCGCCCCCTGCACGTCCGGAACCCCGAGACCCTCGACGGCTTCTCCTGGACCGCCCCGCGCCCCGCGCCCGACGGCGCCCGCCTGGCCGCCCTCGCCGGCCGCCCCGCCCCCGCCGTCTCCGACCTCCAGCGCGACGCCGCCACACCCGCCGTCTCCGGGATCGAGCGGCGTGCCGCCGCGCCCGCTGGCGCAGCGCCCGGCCGCAGCTCGCGCGCGGCGGCCGCTGCCGGCCCGGTGCGGGCACACATGGAGCGGCTGCTCGCGGGCTTCGTCGCGCGCGCGCTCGCCGACCCGGAGCTGGCCCGCTTCGCGGGCGACCACGACGTGACCCTGCACTTCCGGCTCGACGACCTCGGCCTCGCGTTCTGGCTGCGCCTGCGGGCCGGCCTCGCGGGCGCCCTCGGCGCGCCCGACGGGCGCCCCGAGGTGGAGCTCACGCTGCCCGCCGACGTGCTCGACGGGATGTTCACCGGGCGGTTGAACCCGATGCAGGCCGCGATGGAGGGCCGCCTCTCCTTCACCGGCGACGCCGCCAAGGCGATGACCCTGCAGCAGATCCAGCCCGCGCTCTCGCGCCACTACGGCGCCGCGCGTGACGAGGTCGGCGATCCCGGCGACCTGGCGGCGCTCGGCGCGGATCCGCCGCGATCCGAGTCGGCACCGGACGCGCTGCGCGAGGAGCTCGTCGAGGTCGTGCGCGAGCTCTACGCCCAGGGGCTGATCACGGCGACCGGCGGCAACGTCTCGGTGCGGATTCCGGGTCGCGACGAGCTCTGGATCACGCCGAGCCAGCTCTTCAAGGGCGACCTGCGGCCCGAGATCCTGGTCCGGGTCGGGCTCGACGGCGCGACGCTCGAGACCCCGGGGGCCGCCCCGTCGAGCGAGCGCCTCATGCACTGTTCGGTGTATCAAGCCCGACCCGAGGCGCAGGCCGTCGTGCACGCGCACGCGCCGCACGCGACGATCCTCGCCAACGCCGGCCTCCCCTTCCTGCCGATCTCGACCGAGGCGGCCTTCTTCGGCGAGCTGCCGCGGGTGCCCTTCGTGATGCCGGGCAGCGAGGCGCTCGCGAAGGCGGTCGGCGAGGCCGCGCGCGGGAGCTGGGCCGTGCTGATGGTGAACCACGGCCTGCTCGTCGCGGGCCGCAGCCTGCGCCGCGCCGCCGACAGCTGCGAGATCATCGAGCGTTCGGCGCAGGTGATCCTCGGCTGCCGCGCCGTCGGCCGCGAGCCTCCCACCCTGCCCGACGAGGTCGTCGCCGAGCTGCGCGCGCTCGGCGACCTCATGGCGTGACGTCCTCGAAGCGGGGCACGCGCGTCCCGATCCCGCTCCCCGCGCGCTTCGAGTCGCGGCTCGTGCTCGGCCTGCTGCTCGCGCTGCTCGCCGCGAGCGCCTGGATGTCCGCGCTCGGGCGGCCGCTCGTCACGCCCGCGAGCCCGTCCGGGATCGTCGACTTCGAGCTCGCGGGCACGGCCGCGCGCGCGGGCGAGATCCTCGCCTCCTGGGACGGCGCCGCCCGCGAGGCCGCGCGCACCCAGACCTTCTGGGACGGCGCCGTCTTCATCCCGCTCTACGTCGTCGCGCTCTCGGCCTGGGTGGCCTGGGGAGCGCGGCGCGCGGGACGCCCCGGTGCGTCCCGCCTCGGGGTCGTCCTCGCCTGGGCGCTGCTGGCTGCCGGCGCGCTCGACGCCGTCGAGAACCGCCAGCTCCTCGCGCAGCTCGAATCCGGCGCCGACGGCACCCGGGCGGCGTGGGCCGCCGCCTGCGCCGCGCTCAAGTTCGCGATCGTGCTCGCGGCGATCGCCTACGGGATCGCCGTCTCGCTGCTCGTGGCGTGGCGCGCGCTCCGCCGCAGCGGCCGGCCAGCCGGTCCGGCCTAGCGGCCGGCCAGCCGGTCCGGCCTAGGCGGCGGGGGGCTTCGACCAGATGCGCGTGTCGAGGTCGAGCTCGTCCACGATGCCGGTCGCGAAGTGCAGCTCGCCCATCCAGCGGCGCAGGGTCGAGGCCTCGAGCGGAGCGGCGGTGTCGACGGCGAAGAAGTCGGTCGCGAGCGGGATCGCGATCGCCACGCGCCCGCTGCAGAGGCTCACGCGGAGCTGCGAGCCCGTGTTCTCGTGGAAGCGCCGGAGGCGCTCCATGAGCGAGGGCGAGAGCAGGTAGCGGGCCTCCGTGTCGTCGCTCGCGTAGACGGCGAAGGCGCGCTCGAAGCCGGGGTCCTCGAGCTGCACGAGGCGCAGCCCGGAGACCCCGTCGAGCGCCTGGAGCGAGCGGCCGAAGGCTCCGAGGCGCCGCTCGGCCCGGTCGGGCAGCACGAGCGTCGTGCCGCCGAAGTGCTTGGGGAAGTCGGCGACGAAGAAGAGGCCGTGGAAGACGGGGACCTCCTCCACCCGTTTGCCGCGCCGGCGCACCCGCACCGCCCGCAGCTCCGAGAAGCGGAAGGCCGTGGCCCCGTGGCGGCCCTGCACCAGGTCCTCGCCGCGGAAGCGATGGATCGGCTCCCCTTCGAAGAGGCGGCTCGCGTCGAACTCGGCGCGCGTGATCGAGCCCTTCGGGAGATAGCGGAAGCTCGGGTCCCAGAACTCGACGGCCCGCCGCAGCACCTCCTGGCGGATGCGGGGGGTGGCGGTGTCGGGAACGCGCAGCATCCGCAGGGCGTCGATCGCGAAGGGCAGCACGATCCCGAGCACGACCAGCTCGAAGCTCCCCACCCACGTACCGAGGGCCACGCCGGCGGCGCCGATCCCGAGCTTCCAGGGCGCCGGCAGCCGGGCTGCCTGCCTGCGTGCGCCTACCGCCTGGCGCTCGCGCTCCACGTCCGCGAGCAGGCCCGCGAGCTCGCCGCGCAGGAACGCCTCGAACTCCTCGGGCGAGCGCATGGCTCAGGAGCGCTGGTGGGCCCGGAAGCGCGCCATCACCTCGGGCGTTGCGTCGTGGCCCGCGGGCACCTCGAAGTACGGCCGCTCCCGGTAGCCCAGGACGAGCGCCAGGAGGTTGGTCGGGAACATCCGGACCACGTCGTTGTAGCCCTTGACCGCCATGTTGTAGCTGCGCCGGGCTGCCGAGATCTGCTCCTCGACCTCGTTCAGCGAGCGCTGGAGCTGCTGGAAGGTCTCGCTCGCCTCGAGCTCGGGGTGGCTCTCGGCGGTCGCGAGGATCCGGCTCACGGCCGGACCGATCTGGCCGTCGACGGCGGCCGCCTGCTCGGGCGGAAGCTGTACCGCCTGCGCGCGCAGGCGCACCAGCTCCGCCAGCAGATCCGCTTCGTGCTCGACGTAGCGCTGCACGGTGTCGACCAGGTTCGGGATCAGGTCGAAGCGCTTCTTCAGCATGACGCCGACGCTCGCGAGCGCCGTCTCCGCCGCGTTGCGGGCGTGGATCACGGAGTTGAAGGCGAGCCCGAGCCACGCCACCGCGCCGGCGGCGAGCCAGCGCCCGTCCACCTCGAGCATCCAGAGCGCGAAGAGCGCCAGTGCGCCGGCGATCAGCCAGATCGAGTGCATGGACCCCCACCCCCGGCGTCGCCTCGGCACGCCGGGGGCCTGGCTTGAGAGGTGCGGCGACCCGGACCGGGTCCGGACGGCCACCCGCCGCTCCGCCGGCCGTCGCCGGCCGGCGGGACTCGCGGGGGCCTTGCCGGCGCCGCGCCGGGGAGGGACGCTGTCGCCGGCCCACCGGACCGGAAGGGGATCCACTCGTGACCGCCGCTTCGGCCGCACCGCGCCAGGGCTGGGACGCCGTCGTGATCGGCTCGGGCCTCGGTGGGCTCGCGTGTGCCGCGTACCTGTGCGCCGCGGGCCGGCGCACGCTCGTGCTGGAGGCGCACTCCGTCGCCGGCGGCAACTCGCAGGTCTTCCGTCGCCGCGTACGCGGCGACGAATACGAGTTCGACGTCGGTATCCACTACATCGGAGAGTGTGGGCGCGACGGCGTGATCACGCGCGTCCTCGACGGTCTCGGGCTCGCCGAGCGCGTCGTCTTCCGGCCGCTCGACCCCGACGGCTTCTCGACGCTCGTCTTCCCCGGCTTCCGCTTCCGGGTGCCGGTCGGCTGGGACCGCTACAAGGCGCGCCTGCTCGAGGCCTTTCCCGAGGAGCGCGAGGCGCTCGGCCGCAGCGTCGACCTCCTGCGCGAGCTCGGCGAGCAGGGACGGAGGCTGCAGAACCGCGAGGCGGCCGCCGGCGAGATCTTCGCGTCGGCGCCGAACGTGGCGCGCTGGGCGCTGCGGCCGGTGACGGAGCTGTTCGCCGCGCACGGCCTCTCGCAGCGCGCGCAGGCGGTGCTGCTCGGCGAGCAGGGCGACTACGGCGTGCGCCCCTCGAAGACGCCCTGCTTCCTGGCGGCCGGCCTCACCGACCATTACATGCGCGGCGCCTTCTACCCCGAAGGCGGGGGCCAGGTCCTGGCGGCACGCCTCGTCGAGGCGATCCGGGCCTTCGGGGGCGAGGTGCGTGTGCGCACGGCGGTGTCGCGCATCGAGATCGAAGGCGGGCGCGTCCGCGGCGTCGTCCTCGAGCGAAACGGAGAGCGGATCGAGGCGCCCGTCGTGGTCTCGAACGCCGACCTGAAGCGGACACTCCTCGAGCTGGTGGGCGCCGAGCACCTGCGCCCGGAGACGGCCGGCCGCGTGCGGGGCTTCCGGATGACGCTGCCGCTCTTCGCGAGCTACCTCGACCTCGACGTCGACCTCGCCAGCCTCGGCGTGCCGAACACGAACTACTGGATCTGGGGCAGCACGGACATCGAGGGCATCTACCAGGAGCTCGAGAGCGGGCAGATGAGCACGACGCCGCTCGCCTACGTGACGGCGGCGTCGCTGAAGGACCCCGGCAATCCCCACCTCGCGCCGAAGGGGCACACGAACCTCCAGATCATGACCCTCGTCCCGCGCGAGTACGCGCTGTGGAACGTCGGGCAGGGCCCCCACGAGGCGGGCAACAACCGCTACCACCTCGATCGCGAGTACCGCCGCCGCAAGGCGGAGCTGGTCGAGCGACTGATCGGGATCGCCGACGGCGTGATCCCCGGGCTCGCGAAGCACGTGGTGTGGAAGGAGTCCGCGACGCCGGTGACCCAGGAGCGCTTCACGCGCTCGACGGGTGGCACCTCCTACGGCATCGAGCCGGCACTCGACCAGATCGGCCCGCTGCGGATCGGTCCCGAGACCGAGATCGGCGGGCTCTTCCTGGCCGGGGCGAGCACCCCTTCGGGCCATGGCATCGCCAACGTGCTGCGCAGCGGCGTCGTCGCGGCGGGCGCGGTCCTCGAGACGGATCTCCTCGCCCTGCTGCGCGCCGGCGAGCGCATCGGGGACCCGGCCCGGCTCCCGCCGCTCGCCGCGGGCTGGGATCCCTGGCGGGCGAGCCGTTGATCCTCCGGCCGGCGCGATGCCGGCCCCGGGCCGGGCCGGAACCAAGGAGATCGTGATGCAAGCGGGTCGCTTCCTTCTCGTGCTGGCGGCAGGTGGGTTGCTCGCGGGGGTGTCGCACGCCTACGACTTCCCCATGCGCCCGCTCACGGCCAACGCCCTCACCAAGAACTCGCTCACGATGAGCGGCGCCGTGGCGGGCTGGGTCTCGTGCGTGCCGGATCCGATCGACGAATGGGATCCCCTGACCTGCGAGATCTGGGTCCACGACGCGAACGGCTCCGGGCCGGCCCAGGCGATCACGGACAACGCCGTCGAGGACGAGTGCGTCGCGATCCATGGCCGCGACGTGGTCTTCCGGCGCGGGATCGGCGCGGGGCAGGTGGTGCTGCGCGACCTCGACGCCGGCGAGACGGTCCTCTCCGCGGCCGGCGTCGACTCCGTCTTCTACGCCTGTCCGCTGATCTCCGCGACGCGCGTCGTCTGGCTTCGCGGCGGCCAGGTGGTGGTGCACGACCGGGTCGCGGACACCGCCCGCGTCGTCGGGTCGAACGCCTCCTACCCCCACCTCGACGGCGACTACGTCGTCTGGCAGGAGGGGGAGGAGGACGCCAGCGAGGTCTGGCTCCTCGACGCGAGCAGCCCCGAGAGCACCCCGCAGCGGCTCACGGACGACGCGGTCCCGGACGAGCGCCCCACCGTGACGGCGGTGCGGGGCCTTGCGGGGACCTACCCCGTCGTCTCCTGGACCACCTATGCCGGCGGCTCCTCCCGGATCCTGGCGTGGAGCGGCAGCACGACCACGATCACCCCTGTGGCGGGACGGAGCCACTACTTCCCACAGGTCACCAGCTACGCAACGGGCTTCTTCCTCTACGAGCAGGCCGCGATCGCCTGGGAGGCGACGGGGCCGCTCGCGCTCCTCTACTGCACCCAGTGCAATGGCGACCCCGCGAACGTCCTCGGGCTCCCGGCGTCCGATCCGTTCCTGGCCGGCTCGCCGTATACCGCCCTCGAAGCGATCTCGGGCGGCTGGATGGTCTTCCAGCGCATCTTCCCCCATCCGGTGTCGCAGTTCGACATCGCCTTCTTCGAGATCGACGGGGCGGTGGTGACACCGATCACCGACGACGCCGAGCTCGACGGCACCGCGGTGCTCGGCTTCCGCTCCGTGCCGCCGGTCGGTCCGGTCGTCGTGTGGCGGCGCTCCGGCGAGACCGGCAGCCAGATCTTCCATGCGCCCGAGCCCGCTGCGGCTCCGCTCGTGGCGCTGCTGGCGCTCGGAGCCTGTCGAGCCCGCAGGGCGCGCTCCGCCCGCGCCTGAGCTCGCCGCACGCGCGATCGCCACCCTTGCGCCGATCGCCGGGGCCATGAGAGAATCACCCGATGCGCGGGCCTGCGCTGCTCCTCCCCACCGTGCTGCTGCTCGGCCTCGCCGCCGGGAGCGCGCGGGCGCAGATCCCGATCGACCCGGTCCCGGTCGACCCGATCCCGCTCGAGGTCTACGACGTCGCCGTGGATCTCCGGGCGCCTCGGATCCTTCCTCGGCGCCACCGGTTCCGGACCTTCCTGCGCGTGCGGATCCGCAACCCGGGCCCGCTCCCCGTCCACGTCACGGGCGTCGAGCTGCTCGCACGCTCGGCAGGCGGCGCGGACCTGGGCCCCGCGGAGCCGATCCGCGTCCGGCCGATCGAGCTCGCACCCGGGCGCTCCACCCTCGCCTTCTTCCGCTGGAAGGCGCCGAGCGGCGGCCTCGCCGAGGGCGAGCCCGTCCTCTTCTTCGCCTGCGCCGCGACCGTCGAGACGGACGGCAACCCCGAGAACGACTGCGACCTCGAGCTCGCCACGCCGCGCGAGCACCCCGCGCAGCTCGTGATCGACGACGCCTTCGAGGACGAGGGATCCTACTGGGAGTGGTACCAGAACGGCACCGGCACCCACGCGCTCGCGGGCGGCAGCGCGGCCTTCACCGTCACCGGCGCGAGCCACGCCGGCGCCTACTCGGATGCCGAGATCAACGACTATCGCCGCGGCCCCGAGCGCGGCTTCCCCTGGGGCCCGGGGCTGCGGCTCGAGCTGCGCGCGCGGGCCTCGGACTCGAACGGGCTCGACAGCGACGGCGGGCGCGGGACGCGCGGCTTCGGCTTCTGGAACCTGGGGCGCGGAGGCCCCGGGGCGCCGGATGCGATGACCAACGCCTGGTTCCTCTCGATCTCCCCCGAGAGCCTCGGCTTCGGCATCCTGGCCGCGACGGTCTTCGACCGCGGCCAGCCCGTCTTCCTCCAGGCGCTCCCCACCGACCTGCGCCGGTGGCATCGCTACGGGATCGTGTGGACGCCGTCCGGTGTCACCTTCACGGTCGACGACCGGCCGCTGGCCGCCACGAGCGCCGCCCCCGCCGACCCCCTCGGCTTCGTGGCGTGGATCGACAACTACCGGCTCGAGGTCACCCCGGACGGCATCGGCACCAGCTTCCTGGACCTCGACCAGGACCAGACGCTCTTCGTCGATCACCTGCGGATCTGGTCCTTCGGCGAGCCGCTCGCCGACCCGGGCACGGGTCGCCGCTGAGGCGTCGCATCTGCCCCGGCTCGGGTAGGATCGGGCCATGCGCTGGCTGCGGCGGCTCGCGAGCGGGGTCGGGTTCGTCGGGATCGGAGCCTTCGGCCTGATCGGGGTGGCGCTGCTCCTGCGTCTCGCGTGGGTCTCCTGGCTCTACCGGCCGACCGAGCCCGTCCATGCCGCCGCGAAGGCCGCCTACCTGGCCTCCCTGCCGCGCGTCGACCCGGAGACGGCACCGAGCTTCGTGGTGATCCTGTTCGACGACCTCGGCCAGGGCGACCTCTCGGTCCAGGGCAACCGCCTGATCCGGACGCCCTCGATCGACCGGATCGCCGCCGAGGGGCTCCGCATGACCCGCTTCTACGCGGCCTCCCCGGTCTGCACGCCGTCGCGCGCGGCCCTCCTCTCGGGCCGCTATCCCGTGCGCTCGCGCACCCACCAGCACGTCTTCTTCCCCGAGGAGAGCCTGGCGGCGACCGTGCGCAAGATGCTCGGCGCCGCGAACGAGCTGCCGCGCGACGAGATCCTCCTGCCCGAGGCGCTCGCGGCCGCGGGCTACGCGACGGGCATGGTCGGGAAGTGGCACCTCGGCGGGATCCCGGGGCACCTGCCGAACGACTTCGGCTTCGCCGAGTACTACGGGGTGCTCTGGAGCAACGACATGCAGCCGCTCCACCTCTACCGCAACCGCGCGATCGAGACGCGCGACGAGACGGACTTCTCCCCGCTCGGCTTCTTCGACGAGGACGGCGAGCGCGAGCCGCGCGGCGTGGACCAGCGCCTCCTCGGGCGCCGCTACACCGAGGAGGCGGTCGCCTTCCTCGAGCGCCATCGGGACGAGCCCTTCCTGCTCTACCTCGCGCACAACGCCCCCCACGTCCCGCACTTCCCGGACCCCGCGCACGCGGGCGGATCGGAGGGTGGTCCCTACGGCGACCTCGTCGAGGACCTCGACCGCAGCACGGGCGCGGTGCTCGCGGCCCTCGACCGCCTCGGCCTCGCGCAGCGCACGCTCGTGATCGTGACGAGCGACAACGGCCCCGACTACGAGGGCAGCCCGGGCGGGCTGCGCGGGCGCAAGCAGGAGACCTACGAGGGCGGCATGCGGGTGCCCCTGCTGGTGCGCTGGCCGGGCCGGATCGCGGCGGGCGCGGTGACCGACACCCCGGCGATGAACATCGACCTCTTCCCGACTCTGCTCGCGCTGGCCGGGCTCTCCCTGCCGCGCGACCGGATCGTCGACGGCGCGGACATCGGGCCCGTCTGGCTCGGCGGCGCACCGGTTCCGGAGCGCTTCCTCTTCTACTTCCCGGCGATCGGCGCCGCGCCGGACGCCGTGCGCGACGGGCGCTTCAAGTACCGGCGCGAGACCGGCCAGGAGCTGCGCAGCAAGCCGCACCTCTCGGACCTGCGCCTCGACGAGGAGGCCCACAACCTCGTGAGGCGCCACCCCGAGGAGGCGGCGCGCCTGCGCAGCGCGCTCGACGCGATGACCGAGGAGGTGCGAAGCAATCCGCGCGGTTGGCGCTGATCGGGCGCGCCGGCTCAGATCAGGAGGTCGGCAAGGAGCGCGGCGAAGACCACGGCGAGCTGCACGAGCGAGGCGCGGAAGGCGCGCCGGTCGGCGGCCGGGTCGCAGGCGCAGATGGCCGCGGCGATCCGCGCCACGAAGAAGGCCCCGGCCGCGAGGGCCGCCAGCGCGTACCACGGCCCGGCGACACCGCCGAGGCAAGGCAGCAGCGTCACCGCCACGAGCACGAGCGCCCACCCGAGCATGTGCCGGCGCGCGACGCGGGCCCCCTTCACGGCCGGCAGCATCGGGAAGCCCGCCGCGGCGTACTCGTCGCGGCGGTAGAGCGCGATCGCCCACACGTGCGGCGGCTGCCAGGTGAAGACGATCGCGAAGAGCACGAGGCCCCAGGGCCCGATCGCACCGTCGGCCGCCGCGTCGGCGATCAGCGGCGCCGCCGCGCCGGCCACCCCGCCGGCCACCGTGCTCCAGTGCGAGCGCGGCTTGAGCCACAGCGTGTAGACGCCGAGGTAGTGGACGAGGGTCGCGAGCCCGAGCACGGCCGCGAGCCCGCCGCCCGCCAGGCCGAGCGCCGCGAGGCCCGTCGCCGAGGTCACGAGCCCGAAGACCAGGGCCTCGTGGGGCTCGAGCCGGCCCGTCGGGAGCGGGCGCTCGCAGGTCCGTCGCATCCGGGCGTCGCGCTCGCGCTCCCACCAGGCATTCAGCGCGCCCGAGCCGCCCCCGAGCAGCACGGTGCCCGCGAGGACGCCGAGCAGGAGCCCCGGGGCCGGGTGCGGGGCGCCGCCGAGGAGCAGCCCGGCCGGCGCGGTCAGCGCCACCGCGAGCACGATGCGCGGGCGCGTGAGCGCCAGGAAGTCGGCGGCCCGCCCGAGCGGGGCTGCGAGCGCGCCCGCCGGGATCCGCGGCGAGGACGCCGGCGATGCCATCCTCAGTGCCACCGGAAGCCGGCGAGGCGGTCGAAGGTCAGTACCCGCCGCGCGTTCTCGCCGAAGCCGAGCGTCTCTTCGATCTGGAAGGCCCAGGCCTCGGGATCGTGCGTGTCGCCGATCGCCACCGTCACGTGATGCTCGCCGGGGGTCATCGGGATGTGCTCGACCGCGACGCTGTTGCCGTCGCCCCAGATGCCGCTCGGCGGGTAGCGGCCGTCCAGCACGGGCTTGCCGTCGACGGAGACGTGCAGCCGCACGTCGGCGCGCGCGCGGTCGCAGACCTCCGGCCGCCGCATGTGCACGGGCAGCGCTTCGAGCTCCTCGGGCGAGAGCGTGCGGCAGTGCTCGCTCACGGCGCCGGGGTGCTTGAAGCTCACGACCAGCTCGGAGCCGTCGATGCCGGGTGCCGCGTAGCCGAGGTCTGCCACCGTGCCGAGCACGGCGGCGACCGCGAGACCCAGCACGGTGGCCGCCGCCGCCACGAGCGGGCGGCGCGGCGGCGGCGCCGCCACCACCGTCTCGCGTCCCGCGAAGCGCTCGAGCGCCCGGACCAGGGCGCGGCCGCGCAGCCCCGCGAGCGGCGCGATCAGCACGCGCCCGCTCTCCGCGACCTCGGGCGAGACTTCGACGGCACGCACCCCGGCGAGGCGCTGCAGCAGCCACTCGTCGCCTTCGCGGAAGTGGCACGAGCCGGCGGCGCAGCCCGCGATCGCGACGCCCAGCGCCCCGCGCCGCAGCACGCGCTCGACGGTGAGCGAGTGCACCCAGCCGGTGCACGGCACCGCCAGCACGCGCCAGCCGGGCAACGCCGCGCAGGTACCCGTCTCGGGGTCCACCCCGAGGTCGTCGGCGCTCGACTCGGCGCACGCGAAGAGCACGTGGACGGGGCTCCCGGCCTCGGTCGCCTCGCGCACCCAGGCTTCGAGCCGGCGCCGCAGGGGCGTCAGCCCGAAGCCCTCGAGGTCGGTGCCGATCGTCGAGCAGGAGGCGATGCAGATCCCGCACGACACGCACTTGGCGGGGTCCACCTCCGCCTGCTCGGGGAAGGGCTTGCCGTCCGTGCGGGGCACCATCGAGATCGCGTTGTACGGGCAGTCCTCGAAGCACTGCCGGCAGGCGTTGCAGCGCGACGTGGTCACGAAGGCCTTCGGCAGGCGCCGCCGGCGCATCCACCAGGGGAAGGAGAAGGTGATCGCTCCGCCCACCAGCAACAGCGCCCAGAGCGCGCCCCCGCCCAGGCGGTCGGTCAGCGCGAGCGGCGCCAGGTACCACCAGTCCATCGCGAAGCCGGGGGAGGCCTCCGTCATCCGGGCCCGCGCTGCGTTCGTGGCCGGGCTCGCGAGCGAGACCAGCACCAGCGAGGCGAGCAGCCAGACGGTGAGCGGGCGGTTCGTGAGGAAGCGCGGCCGGGAGAGGCGCGTGATGTGCAGCCAGAGCGCGACGGCGAGCCCGAGCGGAAGCAGCATGTGGATGAAGAAGACGACGAAGAAGAGGAGCGAGTTGACGCCCTCGTCGGTCAGGAACGACCGGCCCATCGGGTCGACGAAGATCGGCAGCACGTCGAGCAGGCGCGCCGAGCCGAGCGCGATGTGCTGCGCGCGCACGTCCCACACGAGCCAGTAGCCGGTCCAGCCGATCAGCCAGAGGAGGCCGAGTCCGGCGATCCCCGTCACCCAGGCGAGCCAGCGCGCGCCGCCGAAGCGGCGCTCGAAGACGATGCGCAGCGCGTGGACGAGGATGAAGAGCATCGCCGCGTCCGAGCTGTAGCGGTGCAGCGATCGCACGAGGCCCGCCGTGAGCGGCGCTTCCCCCATCGCCGCGACCGAGGCGTAGGCCCCGTGCACGCTCGGCTGGTACCAGAGCAGGAGCAGGATCCCGCTCACCGTGGCGACGGCGAGCGAGGTGATCGCGACGGCGCCCGTGTGGAGGAAGGGGTTCCAGGCCACCGGGAGGAAGCGCCCGAGGGCGGCGTCGAGGAGCTGGAAGAGGCGCTCGCCGCGGCGCAGGAGCCCGTCGGCGCGGACCCCGGGCTCGAGCGAGGTCGGGGGAGCCAGCGTGATCGGGGTTACGGGCTTCGCGCTGCGCTCGACGCGCAGCGGCTCGAGCGGCTCAGCCGTCATGCGACGGCTCCTCGAGGAGCACGCCGAGGGCGTCCGCGAGCCAGCGCTGCTGCCGCTCACCGAGCGTCAGGCGGTAGGCGACACGGCCCTCGCGGTCGAGCAGCAGGAAGAGGTTCGCGTGATCGATCACGCCCGTCTCCGGGTCGCGCACGCGCGCGACCTCCATCTGGTCGAGCACGCGCTCCACCTCGGGCGGGGGCCCGGTGACGAGCTGGTAGAGCGGTCGCTCGAGCGCGTGCCTTCCCGCCAGCTCGGCAAGGACGGCCGGCGAGTCGTGCGCCGGGTCGATCGTCACGGCCACGACCCGCAGGTCCTCGCGCTGTGCAGCCGGCAGCGCCTCGATCGCACCCCGCGCCTGGGTGAGGATCGCGGGACAGGTGTGACCGCACGAGGCGTAGACCGCCGTCAGCATCACCACCTTGCCGCGCAGCGCGGCCAGGTCGACGGGCTCCCCGGCCTGGTTCGTGAGCTGCAGGGAGGGGGCCGGGTGCGCCGTCCGCAGCTCGCGCGCCGGGAACGCGATCTCGCCGGCGGGCGCCGCGGGTGCCAGCCAGGCGAAGCTCCCGGCGATCGCCGCCACCACCAGCGCAGCCGCGCCGGCCGGACGGGCGAGCCGCGCCGGGCGCGCGAACGCCTGCCGGAGCGGCTGCCACCAGAGCGCGGCGATCATGGCGGCCAGCATCCAGGGCGGCGAGAGCATCACGAAGCTGAGCGCCAGGTCGTAGCGGCCGGTCGCCGGGTCCCAGCCGAAGCACCAGCGGCGGAACTCGTCGGCGAAGGCGCCGAGGCCGCCTTCCCCCGACGGCACGACGAGGATCGCCACCATGCCCGCACCGACGAGCGCGAGCAGGGTCACTGCGAAGACCGGAAAGCCGGCGCCTCCCAGGAACTCCCGCGTCGCGTCCTCTGCCGAGACGCTCGCCACCTCGTTGCTCCTTTCGTCCCGGCTCCGCCCTACCGGACCTGCCAGACGTCCGACAGCCACTTCCAGTTCGCGAAGTAGTAGACGACGAAGCTCAGCAGGAAGACGCCCGTCAGCACGAGCGTCCCCGGGGTGTGGTGCTCCTCGTGATCCGTGTCGTGACGCGCCACCTCCCCGGAGCTGCGCTCGACGTGCCAGGGCGTCATCGCGCGGCCCGCGTTCGAGCGGCCGAAGAAGACCGTCGCGACGACGAGGCCGATGAAGAGGAAGAGACCCGTGGCCGCGATCACGCCCCCGACCCCCATGATGCCGAGCATCACGTGCGCGCCCGAGTCGAAGCCGGTCGCGAACTGGGCGCCGCTGAACTCGACGTCCCAGTGGCGGCGCGGGACGCCGTAGGAGCCGGCGAAGGACATGCCGGTCGCGAACACGGTGATCCCGATCCCGAAGATCCACGGCTGGATGCGGCAGAGCGCGCGGGCCACGAACTCGCGCTGGAAGACCAGCGGCACGATGTAGTAGGTGACCGCCATGAAGGCGAGCGTCGTGCCGCCCACGACCGTGACGTGGAAGTGGCCGGGAATGCGCAGCGTGTTGTGCGCCATGATGTTGATCTGCTGGGTGCCGAGCACCACCCCGGTGATCCCGCCGCCGAAGCCGAAGATCACGAGCGACAGGAGGAAGCCCGAGAAGGCCGGATTGCTCCAGGGTGCGGCCGTGAGCCAGCCGAAGACCCCGCGCCGGAAGCCCTTGCCGCGCATCGCCACCTCGACCGAGGCCGGCACCGTGAAGCCGTGGATCATCGACGCGAGCACCGCGAGGTACATCGCGTACGAGGTGTTCCAGATCTTCCAGGCTGCGCTGACGCCCGGGTCGGTGAGCAGGTGGTGCGCGGACGCGACGTTGATGAAGAGGATGTAGAGCAGGAAGGCGCCGCGGCAGACCGACTCCGAGAGCGGCTTCGCGCCCACCGTGAGGGCGCCGATGAAGTACCAGACCGACACCATCGCGCAGACGTTCACCTGCTGCGACATGTGCCCGAGGCCCCACCAGGTCGAGCGGTACCAGGAGGGGTCGGGGACGTCGATCAGGTGGATCGACCACAGGAAGGCCGGGACGATCGCGGCCGCGGCGTGGAGCAGCGTCAGCACCGCGATGATCGCCGCGGCGTGGGCGCCGAAGACCACGAGCGGCACCGAGCCCTCGTAGGTGTGGTCGCGCTTGGCGATGTAGACGGTGCCGAAGTAGTTGATGACGCTGATCAGGCAGCCGACCGCCACCAGGATGAGGCCCAGGTAGAACGCCGGAGCCGCGAGCAGCGGGACGTAGGAGGTCATCAGCACGTCGCTCTTGCCCTGGAAGATCGCGACGTCGACGACGATGGCGCCGGCAACCATCATGAGGAAGCCCACCCACGCGAGCGTCTTCGAGTAGAGCCGGCTCTTCAGGAGCGTGGTACCGACGAAGTAGAGCAGCGCGACCTCGAAGTTCAGGATCCAGAAGATCAGCATGTTGAGGCCGTGCAGCGTCAGCACGCGGTAGTACCAGGGCGCGCTCAGCAGGTGCACGGCCGGCCAGCGCGTCAGGGCGAGCAGGATCGCCGCGCTGCCGCCGATCAGCAGGAAGACCACGGCGGCGACGGCGTGCCAGCGCACGAAGCGCGACGACACCTCGCAGATGGACAGGCCGGTGGTGGCGCAGGTGCGGACCGCCCCCGGCGCGTGGTTGCCCGCGGGTGCGCGATCCGGAATGCCGCCGCTGACGGTGATGGAGCTCACGGGATCTACTCCTCGACCAGGATCCGGCCCGTCATCAGGTGATGGCCGATCCCGCAGAATTCGTTGCAGACGATCGTGAATTCGCCGGCGCTCGTGGGCGTGAGCGTCAGCACGTGGTCGTAGGTCGGCAGGACCTGGAAGTTCATGTTCAGGGGCTGCAGCGAGAAGCCGTGCTGGAGGTCCATCGACGAGATGTGGACGCGGTAGGTCTGGCCCTTGCGGAGCTTCAGCACCGGGAACCACTGCCACATGCGCGCCAGCAGGTAGGCGTCCCCGCCCGGCGCCGGCTCGACGATCGGCACGCCCTGGAGCTCGCCCACCTTGTGGCTCTCGACGAAGGTTCCGACGCGTGCCGCGAAGTCCGCCGGGGTCACGCGATAGGCCTCGCCGGTGCTGTTCTGCTTGCCGAAGAAGAGCCAGTAGGGCATCGCGATCGTCATCACGATGCACCACGCCATCGCGATGCCGATCCAGACGCGCTCGGACCCGCTGGGCGCCTTGAACCAGCCGGCGGCCGGTGACTGGATGCTCATCGTCTTCCCCTCTGCCGCTCAGGGCAACGTCGCCGGCGGCACGAGCAGCACGTCGATCCACGCCCAGAGCGTGTAGGAAACGGTCGGGATCACGCAGCCCAGGACCAGCAGCCACCAGACGTTGTCCATGAGGCGCTGGATCGGGTGCTTGCGGGGCTCCTCGTCGGACTTCATGCCTTCACCTCCAGGTCGCCGGCGCGAGGGCCGGCGGGAGAGCACGCGTGCGCTGCGTCGAGCGGCGCCAGACGGCGGCCGCGCCGAGGACCAGGAAGAGCACGCCTCCGGCGACGGCTACGAATCCGCCCGCGCCCATCACCACGAGGCCGACGCTCTCGGCGAAGCTCCGCGTCGCCTGCTCGGCGCCGTAGAGCTTGCGGCCCATCCCGTGCGCGCCTGCCAGGGCGAAGCCCGCCGCGAAGAGCAGCATGCCGCCCCCGTAGAGCGGCGGCTGCCAGGCGGCGGCGCGGCGCAGCGCGCGCGGGGCGCTCGGCGCGAGCACGCCGAGCAGCGCGCAGCAGGCGGTCATGAACGCCACCGTGACGGCGCCGACCGAGGCGTGGTAGTGGGCCGGCACCATCGTGCTCGAGCCACGGATCGCCGCGCCGATCCCGAAGCCGAGGAGCGAGAGGGCGGCGCTCACCGCGAAGCCGACGATGCGCGGATCCGCGAGGCCCTGCTCGCCGAGACGGCCTTCGCGCCGCGCGCGGCGCAGCGCGCCGGCGCAGAGCACGAGGAAGATGCACACCGTGGGAGCGATGCCGAGCTGCATGAGGAGCGTGAAGCCCGCGTGCCCGTTCCCCTGCGCGGCGAGGAGCGGCGCGATCGCCCACGGCGCGAGCGACGCGCCGAACAGGCCGGCCGCAGCGCTCGCGCTCACCGGCGGCGTGCCGGTCGCCGACTCGAGGAGCAGCAGCCAGACCACCACCATCGCGAGCGCGCAGGCGAGCTGGAGCACGTGGCCGAGCCCCCAGACCAGGTGCTCGAAGTGCGCCTCGGGCGCGAGGTCGGCCGGCTGGCTCGCCGCCGCGACCGCGAAGGTCGCTGTCGCGAGGAGGAGAGCCGCGGCGGCCGCCCGCAGGCCGTGCACCGCCGCCGGCGCGCGTACGGGCTCCTCCGCACCCTGCCAGGGCAGCACGTGGGGCCCGAGCAGGCTCGCGAGGACCCCGGCGGCGAAGACGAGCTGACCGGCCTGGAACAGCCAGTGGTCGATGGTCGGGACGTAGTTCGCGAGCAGGGGCTGCGCGTCGGGGACGCCCGCCCCGAGCATCTGGAGCGCCACGCCCGCGGCCGCGATCGACGCCGAGTGCCGCACGGGCCCGCGCGGTGCCCCGGCGCGCGGGAGCAGGAGCAGGAGCAGGGCGGCGAGGAAGGAGTAGAACCAGGCGACCAGCGCCATGTTCACGTGCGCGACGAGGCAGCGCTTGAAGAACAGGGGGTCCGTCACGAAGCGGTCGAAGGGCGGCATGCGGCCGATCACGACCGCCAGCGCGAACAGGCCCGCCAGCACCAGCACGGCGAGCGACAGGACGAGCCAGCGCCGCGCGCAGGGCCGGTCCGACAGGAGCTGTTCGAGATCCAACCCGCGCCGCGTCATCCTGCCGGAGGCCCCCCGGAACGATAAAAAGACTTCTAGCTCTTTTTATCCGGCGTGTCTACGATAGCCCGCACGGCCGTCCCACACCTCGGCTCGGGGAGGAACGGAACGGGGTCGGGTGCGACCCGCAGTCACGAATTCCCCGAAGTCACGAATTCCCCGAAGTCAGGAATCCCCGCATGCATCGCTTCCTGTCCCAGACGGCCGAGTACGCGCTGCGCGCGATGGCCTGGCTGGCGCTGGTCCAGCCGGCCGAGCCCGTCCTGGCGCGCGAGCTCTCCGAGGGCAGCGGGGTTCCCCCCCATTACCTCGCGAAGATCCTCCGGCGGCTCGTGCTCGCGGGGCTCCTCGTGTCCCAGAAGGGGCGCGGGGGCGGGTTCGCGCTCGCGCGGCCTCCCGAGGAGATCCGCTTCCGCGACGTGCTCGCCGCCGTCGACGCCTATCCGACGGGCGACCGCTGCGCCTTCGGGTGGGGCGCCTGCGACGAGACACACCCCTGCCCGCTCCACGAATCGCGTTCGGCGCTCGCCACCGCCTTCCGCGAGTGGAGTGCGACCACGACACTCGCGAGTGTCCAACGGGGCGCCGAGCATCCCTCGGCCCGCCTCCCGGCCGCCCTGCGCAAGACCGCCGCGCGCCGGCGTGCGACCGTTCGCCCGGCCTCCCGCCCGACTCCCCGCCCCTCCCCCCGACGTCGCCGGCGCCCCTGACCAGGGAGGCCCGGGGCCGGTCGAGCGCCTCGCAGTCCCGTTATCGGCTGGTGGCGGCGATGCACTCGATCTCGACGCGCACGTCGAGCGGCAGGCGCGCGACCTGGACGGTGGAGCGTGCCGGGGTGTGGCCCGCGAACACCCGTTCGTACACCGCGTTCATCCCCGGGAAGTCCGCGAGGTCGGCCAGGAAGACGGTGGTCTTCAGGACCCTCGACGGGTCGCTGCCCGCCGCCCGGAGGACGGCGCCCAGGTTCGCGAGGACCCGCTCGGTCTGCACCTCGATCGGACCCTCCACGACCTTCATCGTCGCCGGATCGAGCGGGATCTGGCCCGAGCAGTAGACGAGCCCTCCGTGGAGGATCGCCTGGCAGTAGGGCCCGATGGCCTTCGGTGCGTCGTCGCTGTGGATCGTCTGCATGGTCCTGCTCCTCGTCTGCGCGCCCGGCGGATCACGCCACCAGCGCACGGGTGTGGCGGGCGATCATCAGCTCCTCGTCGGTGGGGATCACCCACGCGGCGACGCGGCTCGCGGCGGTGCTGATGCGCGGGCCGTGCGCGGCGTTGGCCTCGGCGTCGAGCTCGACGCCCAGCCACGCGGCCTGCCGGCAGACGGCCGCCCGGATCTCCGCGGCGTGCTCGCCGATGCCGGCGGTGAACACGATCGCGTCGAGCCCGCCGAGCGCGGCCGCCAGGGAGCCGAGCTCGCGGCCGATCCGGTACACGAAGAGGTCGATCGCGAGCTTCGCGCGCGGATCCGCGCTCGCGAGCAGCTCGCGCATGTCGCTCGACACGCCCGAGACGCCGAGGAGGCCGGACTCGTGGTAGAGCAGCGCCTCGAGCCGGCCGGCGTCCATCCCGAGCTCCTGCACGAGATACAGGACCACGCCGGGATCGAGGCTGCCCGGGCGCGTGCCCATCGGGAGGCCGTCGAGGGCGCTGAAACCCATCGAGGTCGCGACGCTCCGCCCGTGCTCCATCGCGCACATGCTCGCGCCGTTGCCGAGGTGCAGCACCACCGTCCTGCCCGCCCCCGCGACCCGATCGTGCTCCGGGAGGACGCTCGCGACGTACTCGTAGGAGAGGCCGTGGAAGCCGTAGCGGCAGACGCCGCGGTCGGTGATCCAGGCCGGCAGCGCGAAGGCCCGAGCCAGCGGCGCCGCGCTGCCGTGGAAGGCCGTGTCGAAGCAGGCGACCTGCGGGAGTCCCGGGTGGCGGGCCGCGATGGTCCGGATGGGGAGGAGATTGTGCGGCTGGTGCAGGGGGGCGAGCGGCACGAGCTCCTCGAGCCGCGCGAGCACGCGCTCGTCGACACGCACGGGCGCGGAGTAGCCGGGGCCGCCGTGTACCACGCGGTGCCCGACCGCGACCAGCGCGGGCTCGCCGGCGTGCGAGCGGATCCAGTCGAAGAGGAACGTGAGCGCACCGGCGTGCCGCGGGGGCTCGGCGAAGCGGTGCTCGCCCACCACCCGCCCCCGTGCGTCGCGGGCCAGGAAACGCGCCCGGCCCTGGAGCTCCTCGAGGTGTCCCTCCACCCGCGCCTCGAGGGCACCTTCCGCCCCGGCGAGGTACTCGGTGAACTTGATGCTCGACGAGCCGGCATTGAGGACCAGGATCACGCCGGTCATTCGGACCCTGCCGAGCGGCCGTACCGCCACCCGCTCGACCACCGGCGGAAGCGCCTCGCCCCCTCCAGCCAGGACCTGGTACATGCTCGTGTGTCGATGTCTCCGGTCAGGGAAGGCTCCCGTGCGTACGACCGAGCAGGCCGGTCGGGCCCGATCGTGGCGCGGAACCCCGGCCTTGGCCAGGCGGCAGCCCGTCGCGTTGCGCGTTCCGTTGCGCGGGCGCTCCGAGGGGGACTGCGCCGTGATCGGCGCGCGCGCCCTGCCACGGCCTCCGGGGCTTCGTGTTCCAGCGAAGCGCGAGGCGCAGGATCTCACCGCCGCTCGGCAACCTCGGGAAGCTGCTCGCGGGCGATGCGCGCAGCAGCAGGTTCGTCCTCTCGCGGCACGGCAACGCGACCCCGCGCGGCCGGGCTCGACGACGCCGAGATCCTCGAGCGCACCGCCATCACCAGCACCGACGACACGCACGCGACCAGGAGTCGTGCGCTGCGCCTCGCGCCGGGCGACGCCGACGCCCCCCGTACCGGACGTGCCTGCACCGGACGCGACCTCGAACGACGGGATGAGCATGGTGGACCGTGCGAGCGAGGAGCATTCCCCGCGGGGCTCCACTTTACGCTCCAGTTGACGCTGCGAACGGGCGATAGTAAACACCGTTCATTCTCCTGAACGGTGTTCAATGCCGACTGCCCCGGCCGCTCCGATGCCCGCGACGCCCCTGGCGCCCGCCGCCCTCCGGCACGAGCGCCGCGCGCGGGCGCGCGCCGAGACGCGCCAGCGCATCTGCGACGCCGCCATGCGCCTCTTCGTCGAGGAGGGCTTCGAGCAGACCTCGATGCGCCGGATCGCGGACGCCGTCGGCTACACGCCCGGCGCGCTCTACGCCTACTTCGAGGACAAGGACGAGATCCTCTACGCGCTGCTCGAGACCGGCTTCACGTGCCTGCGCGAGGCGATGCAGGGGACGTCCTCGCTCCCGCCGCGCGAGCGCCTGCTGCGGGTCGGCGAGATCTACCTGCGCTTCGCGATCGAGAACCCGCACTTCTACGAGCTCATGTTCATCATGAGCAACACGAAGCAGCGGATCCAGGAACAGGAGCACTGGCAGGTCGGGATCGAGACCTACGAGTTCCTGCGCAGCGCCGTCCGCGCCGGCATGGACGCCGGCGTGATTCCGCGCGGTGACGCCGAAGCCGTGTCGTTCGCGCTCTGGTCGAACGTCCACGGGATCGCGTCGCTCCTGCTGCGCGGCCGCACCGTGATGATTCCCGACGAGTCGCTTCCCGCGCTCGTCACCGAGGCCTACCGGTGGCTCTTGCACGCCGCCATGACGCACGAGCAGAGACGTCCCTCCGCGCGCCCCGGGACGCGACGCTCGCCGCGGAGAAGAGGACCGTGACATGCACAAGCCGAACGCTCGGGCGCGCGCCCTCCTCGGGGGCACCCCGCCCCTCCTCCTGATCGCCGGCCTCGCGGCGCTCTCCGGCTGCCGTCCACCCGCGCCGACGGCCGTCGCCGACGACGCCGTGCCCGTGCGGACCGCGCCCGTGCGCCGCGCCGAGGCGGCCGAGCCGGTGCGGGCGAGCGGCCTCCTGGTCGGCAAGGAGGAGACCGAGCTCGCCTTCAAGATGCTCGGCGTGATCGACCGCATCGACGTCGACGAGGGCGCGCGCGTCGTCACGGGGCAGCGGCTCGCGACGCTGAAGCCGGACGAGGCCTCCGCCCGTGCGACGCAGGCCCGCCGCGCCGTCGAGAAGGCCGAGCGCGACCTCGCCCGCGCCCGCACCCTCCACGACGAAGGCGTCGGCACCCTGCAGCGCCTCCAGGACTCGCAGACTGCGCTCGACGTCGCGCGTGCCGATCTCACCATGGCGCGCTTCGAGGAGACGCACGCCGCCATCGTCGCGCCCTCCGACGGCGTGATCCTCGGCCGCGAAGCCGAGCCGAACGAGACCGTGCAGCCGGGCCAGCCGATCCTGCGCTTCAAGAGCGCCGGCGAGGGCTGGGTGGTGCGCGTCGGCCTTGCCGACCGCGACGCCGTGCGCGTCGCGCTCGGCGATCCCGCGCAGGTGCGTGCCGCCGCCTGGCCGGAGCGCGCGCTCCCGGGCCGCGTCGCGCAGATCGCCGCCGCCGCCTCGCCCGCCACGGGCACCTTCGACGTCGAGATCGCCGTCGAGCCGGGCGACCTGCGGCTGCTCTCGGGAATGCACGCGCGCGTCGAGATCGCGCCCGGTGCCCGCGAGCCCGTCGTCTGGATTCCGATCGAGGCCTTCCTCGAGGGCGACGGCGACCGCGGCGCCGTCTACGCGCTCGACGGCGACGTCGCGCGCCGCATCCCGGTGCGCCTCGCCTTCCTGCGCGGCGACGAGGCCGCGCTGCGCGCGGGCCTCGAGGTGGACGCGGTGGTGACCGACGGCGCGGCCTGGCTGCGCGACGGCGCGCGCGTGCGCACCCTCCCGGCCGACGTCGCGAGCCTGCCGTGAAGATCGCAGAGGCTGCGGTCGCGCGGCCGCAGTTCACGCTGGTCCTCTTCGCCCTGCTGGTGGCGCTCGGCTGGAACTCGCTGCGCACGATTCCCCGCGCCGAGGACCCCGCCTTCCCGATCCCGATCTTCACGGTCGTCGCGCTCCATCCCGGTGCGGCCCCCGCGGACATGGAGCAGCTCGTCGTGGACCCGCTCGAGGACCGCCTCTCCGAGCTCGACGACCTGAAGGAGCTCTCCTCCAGGGCCGAGGACGGCGTCTCGCTCACGGTCGTCGAGTTCGAGGCCGACGCCGACACCGCCCGCAAGTACGAGGAGGTCGTGCGCGAGGTGAACGCCGCGCGCGCCGACCTGCCCGCGAACCTCGAGCGCCTCGAGGTGAACAAGATCGAGACGACCAACGTCGCCGTCCTCCAGCTCGCCCTGCTCTCCGAGACCGCGTCCTGGCGCGAGCTGCAGCGCCAGGCGGAGCGGCTCGAGGAGCGCCTCGAGGCCGTGGCCGGCGTCAAGGAGATCGAGACCTGGGCCTATCCCGAGCAGCAGGTGCGGGTGGAGATCGACCCCGAGCGCCTCGCGGCGCTGCGCCTCCCGATCGGACGCGTGCTGGACGCCCTGCGCAGCGACAACGCGGTCGTGCCGGGCGGCGGCGTCGACGTCGGCTCCCGGCGCTTCAACGTCGAGGCGGGCGGCCACTTCGAGACCCTCGAGGAGGTGCGCGAGACCGTGCTCGCGGCCGACGGCGCGCGGATCACGACCCTCGGCGACGTGGCAAGGGTCGCCTGGGGGACGGCCGAGGAGACGCATCGCGCACGGGTGGACGGGCGGCGCGCGGTCTTCGTGACGCTCGAGCAGAAGCCGAACCAGATCGTCTTCGACGTGCGCGACCGCGCGCTGGTGGTGCTCGAGGAGTTCCGCGCAACCCTCCCCCCCGAGATCGAGCTCGAGCTCGTCTTCGACCAGTCGATCCAGGTCGCGCACCGCATGGAGGGCCTCACCCGCGACTTCGCGCTCGCGATCGGCCTCGTGCTCCTGACGCTCCTGCCGCTCGGGCTGCGCGCCTCCCTGATCGTGATGATCTCGATCCCCCTCTCGCTCTCGATCGGCATCGCCCTCC
The DNA here is from genome assembly GCA_035063765.1 of Deltaproteobacteria bacterium. Taxonomy (NCBI): domain Bacteria; kingdom Pseudomonadati; phylum Myxococcota; class Myxococcia; species Deltaproteobacteria bacterium. The sequence goes on along the minus strand of JAPSFT010000009.1, from coordinate 156,459 downwards.
TGCACGCAAGCGGCTTCTCGATCAACCAGTTGAGCATCGTCGGCTTCGTGATCGCCCTCGGCCTCCTGGTCGACGACTCGATCGTGGTCGTCGAGAACCTGACGCGCTTCCTGCGCATGGGATACAGCCGCAAGCAGGCGGCGATCCTGGCCACCCGGCAGATCGGCATCGCCGTCGTCGGCTGCACCGCCACGCTGATGCTGGCGTTCCTGCCGCTGCTCATGCTACCGGGCGGTGCGGGGCAGTTCACGCGCAGCCTGCCGGTCGCCGTGCTCTACACGGTGGGCGCCTCGCTCTTCGTCTCGCTCACCATCATCCCCTTCCTCGGCAGCCTCGTGCTGCAGGAGCAGGACGAGCACGGCAACCGCGCCTTCCAGCTCTTCCATCGCGCGATCGAATGGCTCTACCGGCCGCTCCTGCGCCTCGCGCTCGGCTGGCCGCGCGCGACCCTCGCGGGCGCCGCCCTCTTCTTCATCGCTTCGATCGCCCTGGTGCCACGGATCGGCTTCTCGCTCTTCCCCGACGCGGACGTCCCGATGTTCCGCATCGAGGTCGAGGCGCCCGACGGCGCCTCGCTCGACGAGACGGACCGGGCCGTCCGCTTCGCCGAGGCGGTGCTCGCGCGCCACCCGGCGGTCTCCCGCGTCGCGGCCAACGTGGGGCACGGCAATCCGCAGGTCTACTACAACGTGCGGCCCGAGGATCCGAAGAGCCACGTGGGCGAGCTCTTCGTGCAGCTAGACGCCTACGAGCCCGCGACGACGCCCGCCCTGCTCGACGCGATCCGCCGCGAGCTGGCCGCCTATCCGCGTGCCAAGCTGCGCCTCGAGCGGTTCCGCAACGGCCCCCCGATCGACGCGCCGGTCGAGATGCGCGTCTTCGACGAGGACCTCGCGGGCCTGCGCGCGCTCTCGTCGAAGGTCGCCGCGGTGATCGAGGCGACGCCCGGCGCGATCTACGTGGACGACCCGCTGCGTGCCACCAAGACGGATCTCGCGGTGCGCATCGACTCCGCGCAGGCCGGGCGCCTGGGCGTCCCGGAGCTCGAGATCAAACACGCGGTCCGGCTCGCGATCGCCGGGCTCGTGGCGGGAAGCCTGCGCGACACGGCCGGCGAGGAATACGAGATCCGGATGACGCTCCCGCAGGGGTCGCGCGCGAGCCTCGCGGCGCTCGACGACCTCAGCGTCGCGTCGGCGTCGGGCGCGCAGGTTCCCCTGCGCCAGCTCGCCCGGCTCGAGCTCGAGGCGTCGCCGCCGGAGATCGAGCATCACGACAAGCTGCGCGTGACGACGGTCTCCGCGCACGTCGCCTCGGGCTACAACACCGAGAAGGTCACGCGCGAGGTGATGGCGCGCCTCGCGGCGCTCGAGTGGGAGCCCGGTACGCACTGGGAGGTCGCGGGCGAGCTCGAGAGCCGCCAGGAGAGCTTCGGCGGCTTCGGAGCCGCGCTGCTCATTGCAGCCTTCGGCGTGCTCGCCGTCCTGGTGCTCGAGTTCCGCACCTTCAAGAGCACCGGGATCGTCGCCTCGGTGATCCCGCTCGGCGTGGCGGGCGGCATCCTCGCACTCTGGCTCACCGGCTACTCGATCTCGTTCACCGCGATGATCGGCTTCATCGCGCTGATCGGCATCGAGGTCAAGAACTCGATCCTGCTGGTCGACTTCACGAACCTGCTGCGCGAGGACGGGGTCGAGCTCGACGAAGCGATCGAACGCGCCGGGCAGGCGCGCTTCTTCCCGATCCTGCTGACGACGCTGACGGCGCTCGGCGGCCTGCTCCCGCTCGCTCTCGAAGGCTCCCCGCTCTACTCGCCGCTCGCGATCGTGATCATGGGCGGCCTCGTCTCCTCGACGATCCTGGCGCGCCTGGTGACCCCGGTGATGTACAAGCTGCTGGCGCCGGAGGTCGCGGTGAAGAGCGTGCCGGAGACGGCCGCGCCCCTGGGCGAGGGGTTCGTGCCGACACGGGCGTGACGCGCCCGCGACACGCCGAGGGTCTGCAGCGCGTGTCGCTTGCGCGACCTCTTCTCGCTGGGGCCTGCGGCTCCCCGCGACGACGCCGAGGTCGGGCGCGTGGCCTCGACCACGAGCACCCGTTGCCTATGTTCCTTCGCCGCATGGCCCCCCGTCGCTACGTCGAGCCCGGGCGAAAGGCGCTCCGCGTCGTCGTCGCGCTCGCGGTCCTAGCAGCGCTCGGAAGCCCCTGTCCGCCCGCTGCGGGCGAGCGCGCAGCCGACCACGCGCCCGCAGCCGTCGCCGACGCGGCGGCGGCGCATGCCGCGCACGCCGCACGGGCATCGCTGTCCGATGCCTGGTGTGGCCGCCCGCTCGCGGTCCTGGCCGCACCCTGCCCGTGCGGCTGTGAGGACGGGCCGGCGAGCCTGGCGTCCCCGCTCGGCTCCACGCTCCTGCTGGCGAGCGCGTCCCTTGGCGTTCCGCTCGGCGCCGCTCGGGCACCCGCAGCGCCGCCGCTCCGGCTGCCCGAGCCCGCACCGGATCCCATCGAGCACGTCCCGCTCGCCGCCTAGCGCCGGCGTCCACATCCGGATCGATCGCCCGCGCCGCGCGCCGGTGCGCCAGGGGCGGCGAGCTCGCTCGCCGTGCTCGGGCGCGTCCGGGCTGCGTGCCGGAGGGCTGCCCGGTCCCCGTGCGGCGCCTGCGCCTCCTTCCGCCCGGTCCGCCGGCGGCGCCCGCGCTCCTGCGCGCGGCCACCGCCGGCCCGTTCCCGCCATTCCGCCGTGCGAGAGGTCTCGCCGCTGGAGTCGCGTCTGTACGAGCTGCGCTTGCCCGGCGCCCAACGCCGGGTGCCATCGACACGTTCCAGTGTTGGTAGACACGCTGGCAAGGCGGGTGTCCGGCGGCGGATCGCGCGCACCGGCGGCGCGCCGATCCCGCCGGCGCCCGCGCGGGTGCGGCTCCGGCCCTGGCTCGCCCTCTCGGCGCTGCTCCACGCCCTGACGCTCGCCGCGGCCGGGCACGCACCGCCGCGGCCGCTCGCGACCCCGCCGCTTCCGCTCGCCGTCGCCTGGGTGGAGGACGCCGTACCTCCCACGCGGGCGCCGGCCGCCGGGAGTCCACAGCCGCCGCCCGCCGTCGCGAGCGGACCGCTGGCAGGGCCCGCCAGCGCCACGCCGGACCCGGCATCCCCCCGCATGCAGGCCCCCCGGCCGCCACCGCGGCCCGTGCCGCCCGCGCGTTCGCCCGCCACACCGGGCGCGCCGGCGCCGGCCGCGGCGGCTCCCTCCCCGCTCCCGGGCGCGCCTCCGCCGGCCGCGGCGGCTCCCTCCCCGCTCCCGGGCGCGCCTCCGCCCGCCCCTGGTGTCGCTGGATCGACACCGATGGACGTCGGATGGCCCGGTGCTGCCGCGGGGGAACACGGGGCGCGCGGAGGAGCCGCCCTCCCCCGCATCCAGCAGCGAGCCGCTCCCGCCTATCCCGCGCGTGCACGCCGCGCCGGCCGCGAGGGGCGCTCCGAGATCGCGCTCCGGATCGGACGCGACGGGCGCGTCGTCGCCACGCGCCTGCACCGCTCGGCCGGCGACCCGTCGCTGGACGAGGCCGCGCTCGCCGCCGTCCGCCGCTGGCGCTTCGTTCCGTCGCCTCCCGGTGTCGACTGGAGCGCCACCTGGTTCCTCGTGCCGATCGAGTTCCGCCTCGAATGAGCGGTGATCGGCGTTCCCCGCGGCCAGGGCGAGCCGCGACCAACCCCGAAGGAGAGATCGCGATGCAAAGCCACCTGTCCGTAGCTCCCCGACCCGCGTGGGCCCCGTTGCTCGGGACCCTCGCCCTGCTCCTCCTCGCGCTCCCCACCGCCGCCCAGCCGGACGGCCCCGGAGCGGAGGCGCCCGAGCTGCCCGGCCTGGTCGTGACCGCGCCGCGCCCGGCGGACGAGCTCACGCGGCCGCTCGCGAGCCGCGAGGCCGATCTCTCGGCCCGCGCGCGCAGCCGCGCGAGCGACGCCGCGGCGCTGCTCGAGGCGGTGCCCGGCGCCGCCGTCGTCCGCAACGGCCCGCTCACGGGGATCGCGCAGCTACGCGGGCTCTCGAACGACCGCGTCAAGGTGCTGGTGGACGACATGCAAATCACGCCGGCCTGCGCCAACCACATGGACCCGCCGCTCGCCTACGCGCCCGTCGAGGCGATCGACGCGCTGCGCACGGTCGCCGGCATCACGCCCGTCAGCCTGGGCGGCGACAGCCTCGCGGGCACGATCGTGGTGGAGAGCGCGCCCCCGCCCTTCGCGGAGGACGACGGCCTGCACGTCACCGCCCGGGGGACCGCCAGCTTCGACGGCAGCCAGGGCGCCGTCCGGACCGGAGGCCTGCTCGGGGCCGGCGACCGCAAGCTCGCCCTCGCCTACACGGGCTCCTGGCAGCACGGCGACGACCTGCGCTTCCCGGGCGGGCGCGTGTCGGCGAGCGGCTACGAGCGCCACGACCACGGGCTCCTGGTCGGCTCGCGGCGGGGCTGGGGCGAGCTCGCCCTGGACCTGGGCCTCGGCATCACGGACGAGGCGGGCACGCCGTCGCTTCCGATGGACATCGTGAGCGACGAGAGCCATCGCGCCGGCCTGCGCCTGCGGCGCGCGCTCGGCGGCGGCGAGCTGGCGGCGCGCCTCTACTGGCACGAGATCGACCACGTGATGGACAACTTCTCGCTGCGCCCGGCGGGCGCGATGCGCATGCGCTCCCCCGCCGAGAGCCAGGACATCGGCTACCGGATCGACTTCACGCGCCCGCTCCGCGAGGGCCACCAGCTCCGGGTGGGCAGCGACCTGCACCTCGCCTCCTTCGACTCCGAGATCCACGACCTCACGATGGGCCGCCGGCAGACGGGGATCCCCGACGGCAGGCGGCGCCGCGTCGGCAGCTTCGCGGAGTGGGAGGCAAGCTGGAGCCCGCGCTGGACGACGCTGGTCGGCGTGCGCAACGACACGGTGTGGAGCAACGCCGGGGACGTCCGCGAGCTGATGATGCCGATGAACCCGCTGCTCGCCGCCGCGCTGCGCGCCGACCGCGACGCCTTCGACGCCCGCGGCCACCGGCGCAGCGACGTGGACTGGGAGGCGACCGCCCTGGCCCGCTTGCAGGCGAGCGACGCGCTGCGCCTCGAGCTCGGCGCCGCCCGCAAGCAGCGCGCCCCGAGCCTGCTCGAGCGCTACCAGTGGACGCCGCTGGCCGCCAACGCAGGCCTCGCCGACGGCAGGCTCTACGTCGGCAACCTCGACCTCGAGGCGGAGACCGCCTGGCACCTGGGCCTCGCCGCCGAGTGGCGGAGCGAGCGGCTCGAGCTGCGGGTCGCGCCGTTCTACACCTGGGTCGAGGACTACATCCAGGGCAGCCCGCTCGCGGACCGCCGGGATCCCGCGACCGGCCTGCCCGTGCTCCGCTACGAGAACTTCGACGACGTGCGCCTCTACGGCGTCGAGGCCAGCGCCCGCGTCTCCCTGCACGAGCACCTGCAGGTACGCGGCCAGCTCGGCTACGTGCGCGGCCGCAACCACTCGAGCCACGACGATCTCTACCGGATCGCGCCGCTGCGCGGCGCGCTGGCGCTCGACCTGCCGTGGCGCGCGTTCACCGCGACCGCCGAGCTCGAGTGGGCCGCGCGCCAGGACCAGGTCGCCCGCTACAACGACGAGCCCACGACCGACGGCTACGGGATCGTGAACCTCGCCGTCGCCTGGCAGCCGCCGGGGCGCGGGGTGCGCCTCGCGATGGGCCTCGACAACCTCTTCGACGTCTCCTGGGCGGAGCACACGAGCGGGCTCGACCGGGTGACGGGCTCGGACGTCGCGCTCGGGGAGCGGCTGCCCGGTGCCGGGCGCTTCTTCCACGCGGCGCTGACGGCGACCTGGTGACGCGCCCCGGCCTCCCGCGCAGCCGCTCCTTGGCTCCCCCCGCCGCACCCGCGATCTCCTACGGGCACGGGGGCAGGGGATCCCCCGTGACCGAGGTGAAGGTGCTGAAGACGTTGCGCAGATAGCAGTTCCCCGCCCCGAAGCTGAACAGGGAGAGATCGGCGGCCAGCGGGGCGAAGGCATGCGCGGGATCCGGATCCAGGCCGTTGTCGCGCAGGACGTTGTCCGTCACGCGGATGTTGGTCGCCGCCTCGTCGAGTTCGAACTCGTCGGTCGCCGTGGGATCCTCGAAGCAGTTGAAGGGCGTCAACGCCACCGCGAGGCAGTAGTCCACGACCGCGATGCCGACGGAGTTGTTGCGCTCGATCCGGTTGCGCCGGATCGACGAGTCGTCGACGCCGAGATACAGGATCCCGAGGCCCGAGGGCACCTCGGCCAGGATCGAGCCGGGCGACGCGGTGTTCGGCCGGTTGTTGTCGTGGATCCAGTTGTTGCGGACGTCGATGCGCTTGGCGCCGGGCCGGTCGTCGAAGATGTCGGGGAGCAGGAGGATCGCCGCCCCGACCGTGTTGTTCCGCATCTCGTTGCGGGCGATCACGACGTCGTCGCTGTTCGAGACCTCGAAGCCGTTCACGTTGTCCTCGACGAGGTTGTGCGTGACCTGGACGTTCGTCGAGGTCTCGACCCAGATGCCGCTGTCGTCGGCGCCGCTCGCGTAGCTGCGGGTGATCACGCCGTTCTTCGAGAGCGTCGGGAAGATGCCGTAGTTGCGGTTGCCGACCGAGCGCACGTCCTGGATCCGGAAGCCGTCCACGCGCTCCGTGAACAGGCCGTTGTTCCGGAAGTCCTCGATCGTGATGCCGCGGACCTCGATGTCGTAGAGCAGCGGCTCCGGATCGGGCAGGCCCGGCGGGACCCCCTCCAGGAGGTCGAAGGGCGGCCCCATGCTCGCGTGGCAGCTCATGCAGTCGGTCACCGCCGGAGGCACGACGACGATGCCGTTGCGCTGGTCCTGGGCCTTGCGCAGGACCACGCGGTCCTCGCCGGAGGACTCCCCGATCAGCCGGATCCCGCTCTTCGTGATGCTGAGCCCGTTGGTCTCGGTCGCCCCTTCCAGGTAGGTGCCCGGCCGGACGTGGATCGCGGCGTACTCGGGCGCGCGGTCGATCGCCGCCTGGATCGACTGCCCCGGCCACACCCAGAGCGCGGTCCCCTTCTTCGCGCCCGTGGGGCCGGGCGGGGCGTTGAAGCCATGGAGGAAGAAGAGGAAGTCCTCGAAGCCCGTGCTCCCGCTCCCGTCCATGTCCGTCGCGCTGCAGGTGGGATCCTGCGCGGGGCCTCCCTCCACGCCGGCCGCCCTGCCCCAGCAGCCCACGAGCACGAAGAAGTCCGGGATGCCGACGCGCTCGCTCTGGTCGAAGTCGCCGTCGCAGGCGTTGCCGATCCCGTCCCCGTCGGCGTCGAGCTGGTCGTTGGGGCCGTCGGCGGGCCCGTTCGGGACCGCCAGGCAGTTGTCGAGCGGGTCGAGCACGCCGTCCCCGTCCTGGTCCGGGTCGAGGGGCCCGAGGTCCGCGGGCGGGAGCTGGTTCGGCGTCGCGCCGATCACGTAGTCGTGGATCGTGTTGTTCGGGCCCTCGGTCCAGCCGGGCTGGGTCCCGAGGCCGATCTCGCTGCCGTTGTCCACACCGGCGGGGTCGCCGTCGGACTCGAGCAGCTCGACGCAGGCGAAGGCCTCCGCATAGGAGACGTCCTCGTTCGCATCGGCGTCGCAGGCCAGGTCATCGAGCGCGAGGTTCACCGCCCAGCCATAGCCGTTCCACGAGGGCCCGCCGGTCTCGCTCGTGTGGCAGAGCTGGCACGCGGCGGCTCCGGAGGTCGAGGCCGCGCCGTAGCGCGCGTTCCATTCGGCGAGGATTCCCGGGAAGGCGTACGCGGGCGGCGCGCCGACGGCCGTCCCGAGCGAGGCCGCGAGGATCGAGAGGGCCGCTGCGAGGGTCTCACGCTTCATCTGCCACGCCTCCAGGTCTGCAAGGTGGGAGCGCCACGCGAGGGCGCCTGCGCGGGGCGGTTGGAACCAGCGCGGCCGGACACGCGCCTAGCGGCGCGCCCGGCCGAGAGCGACGAGGGCCAGCGCCGCCGCCGCGAGCCCCGACGCCGCCCCGGGCTCGGGAACGATCTCGAACGCGAGCGTCGTCGTGGCCGGGTCGAGGAGCACGAGGGTGTCGATCCCGGCGACGCCCTCGTCGAGCGGGTCGAACGCTCCGCTCGTCACCTCGCTCGGCCCCTCCTCGAGGGCCTCGAAGGTGAGCGCGAAGAGGCCTCGCCGGGGATCCGGGATCGGGTCGGTGGTGCTCCCGTCGAGGGCCAGCACGAGCGGCGGCGCCACGAGCACGGCAGCCTGCGTCGTGCCGTCCTCGGTGACCTCCGTGAGCGGATCGACGGTGAACGGCTCCTGCTCGCAGACGCTCGGGCCGATCCGCCGGCAGGCGATCGCCTCCGCATCGACGAGCGCGAGTCGATCCCCCCACGCGATGCCGAGCAGGTAGCCCCGGATCTCGTCGACGTCGTCGAGGCCGACCACGACCGTGAACACGGTTCCCGTCACGATCGCAGCCGGATCCACGTCGGCCTCGAGGGTGACGGCGGTCGCCGCGGCGGGCTGCGCCGGCGCGACCGCCAGGAGTCCCGCCACGGCGAGCGGGAACGAGGCTCCGAGCGAGCGGCGACGCATGGCAAACCTCCGCGAGAGAAGCGGCGCATCCTATCACGCCGCGGCTCCCACCGCGCCAGGGAAGCGCGCGCAGGTTCCGGATTCTGCTGCGCCCACGCCCGGGCGCCCACGGGGAGTCGATCCCGGACCGCCCGGCCGCGGCGGCCGCACCCGATCCCGCCAGCACCGACGCCCGCCGCGCGCGGGCCGCGGCCGGACCGGGCGAGCCGGTGGACCCGGACGATCCCGATCCGACCACGGCCGCCTCGTGATCCGCAGCCGGCAGCCGGGCTCCGCACCCGCTTCGGGGTCCGGGAGCTCCGGCTCCGGGCACCGTGTCGGCCCGGAAGGACGCCCACCTCCCTGCACGCGACGACGAGGGCGTCGAGCGGGTCCCACGAGCGGCGCGAGGGAGCGCAGCCGCTTCAGCCCCGGATCCACTCCTCCGCACGCACGACGAGCTGGTCGAGCAGTGCGCGACGGCTCACGTCCTCGGGTGGGTCGAAGACGAGCTGCAGGATCGTCGAGGTCACCAGGTTGACCAGAAGGTGGAGCTGCGCGTCGTCGAAGTCCTCGCGCACGAAGCCGCCCGCGTGGCGCCGGATCGCCTGCGAGAGCTCGAGCACGCGCTGGCCGATGGTGCGGATCGGATCGAGCTGGTTCGTGTAGGGAACCTGGTAGAGGAAGACCGCGACGAGCTGCTTCTCGCGTGCGACGGTGTCGTGGATCCGTTCGATCCACGCGCGCACCGCACGGTCCTCGCCGCCCTCCATCACGCGCGCGGCACCGCGCGCAAGGCGCCCCAGCACGCGGTCCACGAGGCGCTCCGCGACCTGCGCCACGATCGCGTCCTTGCCCGGGAAGTACTCGTAGAGCGACGCGATGTCGACGCCCGCCCGTTCGGCGATGTGGTTGGTGGTCGTACGCGCGTAGCCGCGCTCGGCCAGAAGCCCAGTACACGCCTCGACGAGCGCCGCGAAGGTCGCGCGTGAGCGCGCCTGCACGGGGCGCTTTCTCGGCGCGAAGTCGAGGGCTTGGGTGGCTCGTTGCATCGGCGGCTCCGGCCCGGGTCCGAGCCCGCTCGAACCCGAGCAATCCCAGTCCAGACTTGGATTATGCTGACGCACCCGACCGGAGGCACGCCATGTCCGCGATGCTCGAACGCTGGCAGCGCTCGATCGCCGCCCAGATCGAGGCTGCCGGGGGGCGCCACGACGAGCGGGAGATCTACGCGGGCGACGCGGGCGATCCGGGCCTGGCCGGCGGCCCGGACTCGGTGTCGTGGCAGCTCCACGGCGACCTCGGGAGCCTCGTCGTCGCGGGGACGGCGGCGATCCTGATGGAGGTGCTGCACCCGTCGGTGATGGCGGGGGTGTCCGCCTGGTCGTCGTACCGGAGCGATCCGCTGCGCCGCGCACGCAACACGCTCGGCTACGTGCTGCGCACGACCTTCGGCAGCACCCCCGCCGCGACGCGCGTGATCGAGAGCGTGAAGCGGATCCACGCGGGCGTCGAGGGCGCGCGACCCGACGGTGTCGCGTACCGCGCCCTCGATCCCGAGCTGGTCGCGTGGGTGCATACCTGCATCCCGTGGGCGGTGATGACGGCCTTCGACCGCTACCACCGCCCGCTCGGCGACGACGAGAAGAACCGCTACCTGCGCGAGCAGGCCACGATCGGCCGCCTGGGCGGTGCCGAGTGGGTCCCCGAGACCGTGTCGGAGCTCGAGGGCTACCTGGAGCGGATGCGACCCCTCCTGGAGCCGAACGAGCAGTTCCGCGGCTTCCTCGACTTCCTCGCCGGCACGAGCGGCGACGTCCCGGTCGGGCGCCGCGAGCGCTTCGATCGCTGGGTCGGCATCCGCGCTTCGATGACGCTGATGCCCGAGTGGGCGCAGCGGCTCACCGGCACCCACCTGCCCGAGGCGCTCCAGCGTGCGTGGCTGATCCCGACGGACCGCCTGAAGGCACGCCTCGTGCGCTGGGCCTACCCCGAGCTGCCGTGCAAGGCGATGGCGCTCGAGCGCGCGCTCGGCGTCGCGGGCGGGCGCCGCGTCGCCGGCGCCGCCTGAGGCTCCTCGCGCGCCGGGGTCGGCTCGCCCCCGCGTGCCCCCCCCGGTAGGCCGCTCAGGCGCGCCTTCGCGCGCGCGCCGCGACGAACAGGCCCACGCCGAAGACCAGGGCGGCGGTCGGCTCGGGCACCGGCGCCGAGATCTCCTCGCGCAGGACGTCGTTCGCGCAGTTCGGCGCGAAGGCGATCGTGACGCGCGGGCCGACGTCGAGCCCCGCGCCGAGCGAGAAGAACAGGCTGCCGCCCGGCGCCGACGGGTCGAAGGGAGCGAGGCTGGCCGTCCCGATCGCGCTCCCGCCGCCGTCCCACGCGTAGGGGTGGCGGTCACGGATGCCCCAGCCTCGCCAGTAGCCGGTGTTGTCGCTGCCGCTCATCAGGTACGCAGCCGACTCGCCGGAGACGTCGAGGACCGAGAGCGAGGCGTAGCTCGCGACCGGCGTGTGCGCGCCCGCGACGAGCTTCACGACGTAGTCCCAGTCGCCGTCGCTGCCGGCGTCGAGGAAGAGGTCGCCCGGGATCACGCGCCCGTTGCCCGAGGCGGTGAGCGTGAAGCGGCCCGCGTAGTCGAAGCGGATGCTCGTGAGCAGGCCCGAGGCGCCGAGCTCGGCGACGCCACCCTGGAGATCGGGGGTCCCGATCGTGTCGCGCGTGTCGTCCCCGGTTCCGTTCTGGTAGCCGGCCCAGTAGCGATGGGTGTCGCCGAAGGCAACCGGCGACGCGCCGGCGTCGAGCGCGGAGACCAGCGAGAGAGCAGCCAGGGCCGCGGTCCACGTGTACAGCTTCCGCATCCGATCGACTCCTTGCGCAGCGCGCAGGTAGGGTCCTCGGACGGTTGGTGTCTCCCGGCGCCGTGCAGGTGACGGGCCGCCCGTGCCGGGGTGGGGCCCCGCACGGGCAGGGAACGTGCAGCGAAGCGGGCCAGGCCCGGGTGGCGGAGGCAAGAGCCGGCGGGCGCCTCCTCCGGCTCTCGCCCGGACAGGAGCGTCCCCAACCGGTACCGACCGATCCCCCCATGGACACGCCGACCGCTCCCGCCGTGACCCGCCGCCGCAGGCGGCGACGGGCGGCCCGCGGCTCCTTTCGTCCCCCCTGCCGGGGACCTGCGCGTATACTGCCGGCGTTTCCGGAATCGCCCTGGCTCGCCCGAGGAGGACCTCATGCGCTCTCGCCGCCGGCTCGCCGCCCCGCTCGCCGTGCTCGCGCTCGCCCTGGCCGCGGGCTGCGGCGTTCCTCCCACCTTCGTCGCGCCGCTCGCCGACGCCGAGCTGCCGCTCGACGGCACGCTCGCCGTGGAGCTGGCGCTGGCGGAGCCCCTGCCCGAGGGTGGCGCGCTGGTCGTGACGCTGCTCCGTGGCATCGACGGCGACCACGTGTCGTCGCTCGACGTGAGCGAGCGCTTCACGGTGGTCGGCACCGAGGCCACCGCGTCGCTCGGCGCCGCCGACCTCGCGCCGGGCCGCAACGTGCTCTACGCCGGCACCGACGCCGAAGGCGACGGCCAGCCCGACGACCTCGCCTCGGTGACCTTCCGCTGGGATCCCCTGCGCGCGGCCGCCTGCGCGAAGGCGATCACCCCGGTCGCCGGCGTGAACCACAGCGATCCGATCTACATGGCGGGCTTCGGCAACGACCGCCAGGCCACCGGCGTGCACGACGACCTGTGGGCCCGGGGCTTCGTCCTCCAGAACGCCTCGCGCAAGATCGCGGTCGTGACGCTCGACCTGATCGGCTACTTCAACAACGAGATCCAGACCATCCGCGCCGACCCCGCCCTCGCCGGGCACGGCTTCGACGCGATCCTGGTGAGCAGCACGCACCAGCACGAGGGGCCGGACACGATGGGCCTGTGGGGCCCGGACCAGCTCACCAGCGGCGCAGACCTCGGCTACCTCGACTTCGTGAACGCGCAGGTGGTCCAGTGCGTGCTCGAGGCCGAGGCGGCGCTGGTGCCGGCCGAGGCCCGCTTCGCGACCGGCAGCACGGTCGGCGCCTCGCTCCCGCCCCACCCGGACCTCGTGGCCGACGGCCACGTCCTCCAGGCCTACGTGCTCCCGGGCGAGCTCCTGGTGCCGCCGGTGGCCGGCGACTACGTCGTCGAGGGCGATTCCGGTGAGATCATCAACCCCTCCGTGCCGGCGCTCCAGCTGCGCGACGTGGCGAGCGGCGACGTGCTGGCCACCGTCGTCAACTACGCGAGCCATCCCGAGTCGCTGGGCTCCAGCAACACGCTGCTCACCTCGGACTTCCCGGGCTACATGCGCGCGGCCCTCGAGGAGCGCTTCGGCGGCGTCGCGGTCTACGTCGCCGGCGACCTCGGCGTCCTCCAGGGACCCCTCGACGTGGACGTGACCGACCCCGACACGGGGCTGCCGGCGACGCGCCGCACCTTCCGCTTCGCCGAGGTGATGGGCGACCTGCTCGCCGAGCGCGCCGCCTCGGCGCTCGACGCGGCGCGCTGGGAGGCGGACCCGGCGCTCGAGGTGGCCTCGAGCGGCCCCCTGCTCCTGGAGGTGGAGAACCCCTTCTTCGGTGCGCTGGCGTCGCTCGGGATCTTCGGGCGCCGCGTGCCCGAGCTGGTCGGCAGCGTCCTCTACGTGGAGACCGAGGTGAACGCGCTCCGCATCGGCCCGGCGCAGCTCGCCTTCACGCCGAACGAGCTCGATCCCCAGATCGGCGACCTCTACCGCGAGCAGATGACCCACGCGCAGCACCGCTGGCTCGTCGGCCTCGGCAACGACGAGGTCGGCTACCAGATGCCGGCCGCGAAGTTCAACCCCTCGTGCTTCGCCTGCGCGCTCGACATCCTGTTCGGCGACGTGAGCGACTGCCCGCTCTACGCCGCGGTCGGGGACGAGGTGGTGGACTGCAGCACCGTGTTCGAGAACAACCTGGGCCCGAGCGCGGACCCGCTCCTGCAGGCCGAGATGGCCGCGGTGCTGGAGGTCGTGAACGCGCCCGAGCCGGCGGCGGCGGGCAGCGGCGCGCTCGCCGCCGCGGCGCTCGGCGCCCTCGCTCGCCGGCGGCGGCGGAGCGCGCCGCCGGCATGAGCCGGCGCGCGTGGCTCGGCCTCGCGCTCGCGCTGCTGGCGCTCCCGGTCCGGGCCCACGTCGTCTTCGAGCGCACCTCGCTGCGCGAGTGGATCACGCGCTCGGACCTCGTGCTGGTGGCGGCGTTCGAGAGCGACGCCCGGATCTGGACCGCCCCCGACGGCAGCGACCGCCAGGAGTACTTCCGCGTGCGCGCGCTCGAGACGCTCCACGGCGCCGCGCCGGACGGCGCCTTCGACTTCTTCCCCCACGCCGAGGGCTTTCCCGCCTTCCACGCCGGGGATCGGGCGCTCCTCTTCCTCGAGCGCACGGCCACGCGGCCCGAGTTCGCATCCCTCGCGGCGCGCTTCCCGTGGTTCTCCGTGCAGGGCGCCGGGCACGAGTGGCGCCTCGCCGGCACGGACGGCGAGCGCACGCTGGCCGTCGCGCGGCGCTGGCTCGGGCTGCGCGCGCAGCGCGCGGCGGACCCGCCGGCCGCCGTGCGCGCGATCGTGGTCGAGGAGCTCGGCTCGGGCGTCGCGCGCCTGCAAACCGACGCCATCGGCGAGCTCGTGCGCATGCACACCCTGCCGGGCTTCCTCGATGCCGAGGGCCTCGCCGCGCTGCGCCCGTTCGTCGATTCGCCCGCTCTCTCCCTCACCCAGCGCCTCGCGCTCGTGCGCCTTCTCGAAGCGGCGCCGGGCTTCGACCCGCGCCCCGCCCTGCGCAGCCTCGCCGGGGAGGCGCGGGCGGGCAGCGGCGCGGAGCTGGCGCAGATGATCCAGGTGGCGGGAGCCAGCGACGACCCGGCGCTCCAGACCTGGCTCGCGAGCCTGGCCGGCGACGAACGCCCGTGGGTCCAGCGCGCCGTGCGCGAGGCCCAGGAATCGGCGGCCCTGCGCTCTCGGATCCCCTGAGCGGACTCGCGGAGCGCGAGGCGTACCTGCCTCGCGCTCCGTTCCCCCTCGCGGCTAGCCCTCGATCTCGCGCACGAACACCGCGAGCGGCGTCTGCCCGGGCGCGCGCTCGAGGCCAGCGGCCTTGCAGCGCGCGAGGTGCTCGTCGGCCAGGACGCGGTACAGGCGCACGATCTCCGGACCGGCGGCGCCGGCCTTCTCGCGGGAGCCGCCGGTGGCGACGGCCAGGCTCGAGAAGAAGAGCGGCGAGCCGAGCAGGCCGATCAGGAGGTTCTCGAGCTCGTCGAGGTGGTCGCTCAGGGCCTTGCGCTCGTGCGGCCGTGCCGCGAGCAGGGAGCGCAGGTGGCTCGTGCCGTAGCTCAGCATGCGCGAGACGTCCTGCACCCCGAAGCGCGCGAGCGTCTGGTCGGCGTCGTTGGTCGAGACGCTGCCGATCTGGCGCAGCAGCACCTGCACGAGCCCTGCGAGCACCAGGTTCCCCCCGATCGAGGTGCAGGGGAAGGTCCCGGCGTCGAGCACGCCCTTCAGGAGCTCGCCGAGCGGGGCCTGGTCGTGGCCGAGCCCCGTACCGCCCGCGATCGCGCGCTTGCGGAAGGCGTCGGCGAGCTGGGCCGCGTCCATCATCTGGGCGCACAGCCAGCTCTTGAGCTCGACCATCTCGTGGTTGATGTGCCAGACCCACTTCGAGGGAATGTCCTCGAGGGCGATCGCCATCGACGTGAGTGCGGTGTAGATCTGCGCGAGGCCCCGCTCCCGGTCCTCGGAGTGACCGAGCGCCGCGAGCGCCTCCCAGGGAACCTCCCGGGTGGGCACCCAGTGCCGCGCCTTCGCCTCCTCGTAGAGCCCCGGCGCCGCGTCGCTCCACACCTCGCTCTTGCGGTTGATGTCGTAGCCGAGGTGCGGGAGCCCGGGCGGCTGGAAGGCGCCGCGCGGCGCCATCGAGAAGTTGTGCCGGATCTTCTCGGGGATCGCGTCCCACCCGTAGCTGCCGTGGTTGGTGTCGTCGTAGACGAGGCCGCGGTCGGGATGCGAGGGCCGGAACCGCACCCGCTCGGTGGCGGCGTGCATCCACTGCAGGTCCATCCGGCCCCGGAAGATCTCGACGACCGACTCGAGCAGCTCGGGGTTGCGCACGAAGTCCTTGGGAGCGTAGTAGGCCATGGGAGGTTCCTCCGTCGGGTCAGATGGCGGCGGCCTGGAGTGCGGCGAGCATCTGGTGCTGGAGCGCGAGCAGCGGGCTGCGCTCCTTGCGCTCGGGAAGGCCCGCGCGCTCGCAGCGCTGGAAGTACTCGAGGATCTGCTTGCCCTGGAAGGCGCCCACGACCTCGATCCCGCGCCGGATGCACTCCGGACTCGTCCCCTTGCCGCCGAGCACGATCATCGCCTCGAGCTGCTCCGAGTTGAACAGGCCCGTGAGGAGCTGCTCGGCCTCGTCGAGGAACATGTTGATCTGGGCCCGGTGCTCGGGAGCCTTGTCCATCAGGTACTTGAGGTGCTGCAGGCCGTAGGAGACGTGCCGCGCCTCGTCCTGCATCACGAGCTGGAACATCCGCTGCTCGACGGGCGTGGGCGAGATGAACTCGCTCGAGCGGAACAGCGTGAGCACGAAGCCCTCGCCGAGCACGTGCATGAAGACGCTGCCCTCGCTGTAGCTGTCGGCCTCGAGGATGCCCTTCAGCGCGTGCTCGCTGCGCGCGCTCGCCCGCAGCAGGCCGACGCCGCCGGCCAGGGCGCGCTTGCGGAACACCTCGGTGTGGCGGGCCTCGTCCATGCACTGCGTCGCGATGAAGCCCTTCACCTCCTGGAAGTAGGAGTTCATGTGGTGGCTCCACTTCGCCGGCAGGTCGGTCGCGATCATCTCGACCTCGGCGAGGAGCGTGCAGAGCTGGCAGAAGGCGATCTCGATGTCGAGCGGGATCTCGTACTTGTCCATGTCCCGCCAGGGAACGTCGGTCGAGACGTTCCACTGCCGGCTCACGGCCTCTTCCCAGTAGCGCTGGACGCGGTAGGCCCAGACGTCGGTCCGCTTGTTCAGGTCGGGTCCGAGGTCGGGCTGGTAGCCGGCCGGGAGGATCGCGCCCCGCGGCGCCAGGCCGCGGTTGTCGCGCACGACGTCCTCGAGCGCGTCGATCGCGTAGGGGCCCACCTCGCAGTCGGAGACCTCGAGGCCGCGCCGGCGATCGCGCGGACGCACCTCGACCCGCTCGCGCGCCTGCTCGAGCCAGCCGAGGTCGAGGTTGCCCTTCTTCATGTCACGGACGCGGAGCGAGAAGTCGGAGTTGTAGGAGTAGTCGTTGGTGCCGTAGTAGCTCATCTCGTCGTCACCTCCGAAGGGGGCTCAGGCCCACTCGATCTCGAGATCGCGGGCGTTGTCGAAGTAGGCCTGCAGGGTCGCCATGAAGCGATAGAGCTTGTCGTGGCCCTCGGGGTCGTCGTAGACCACGCGCATGCGGTTGCCGAGGTGCGAGAGGCTGTTGAGCGTGTACTCGGGCGCGGGGCGGCCGTGCTCGCAGATCGACTCGAGCATCGCGCGCCACAGCTCGAGGGGAGCCTCGAGGGTGAAGTCGAGCTCGGCTTCGCGCGCGTCGCCGATCTCACGGACGTCGCTGCAGTCGAACACCTCGAAGGTCAGCGCGTAGAGGTGCGGCGTCGGGCCCTGCACCCGCACCCCCATCACGGTGTCGCAGAAGCCGAGCTTCTCGAAGGTGGCCCGGTCCGCGTTCATGCGGCGGGCCAGCTCGCGGAAGAAGTCGAGAGACGGGAACTTGAACGCCATGGCTCGTGTGCTCCGTTTCGCTGGGGTCGATCACCGGACCGCGGGCTCCCTCACACCGAGGTAGCCCAGGAAGGCGCGCGTCAGCTCGCGGGCCAGCTTCGCGTCGGATCGCGGCACGCCGGAGGCACCGGGCCCGGAGAACAGGACCGCCTCGTTCAGCGCGCCGAGCACCAGGTGGCCGGCGAAGCGCGCGGCCAGCGCCGGCTCGGGATGATGGATCTCCTCCGGGCGCTCGAGCAGGAGCGCGTGCAGGCGCTCGCAGATGTAGGCGATCGTCTGCTCGATCTGCACTCCCGCCTCCGGCTCGGCGTGCGCCCGCCCCAGGAGCTCGCGCAGGATGCCGAGCCGTTCCCGGTGGATCTGCACCAGGAAGGCGATCAGCTCCTCGGCGATCTCGGCGATCGAGGCGCCCTTCCAGCGCGCCGGATCGAGGGCGGCATCGGCGGTGGCGCGGGTCTCCTGGATCAGCCGGTCCTCGAGGCAGCGGAGGAGCGCGTCCTTGTCCCGGAAGCGGGCGTAGACCGCGCCGACCGAGAAGCCCGCCCGCCGCGCGATCTCCGCCACCGGCACGTCCGCGAAGCCCTTCTCGCTGATCAGCTCCTCGGCGCTGTCGAGCATGCGCTGGAGCGTGGCGGCGCTCCGCGCCTGGTGGACGCGGCGGACCCAGTGAATCCGCTCCCTCATCGCATGAAGCTCATATCTATCTGTTTATCAATATGAATTTTGATAACTACGAATCAGGTTCTGATTCTCGCACGCGCCGCAGGCGACTGTCAAGACATTCCTGGGCTGCGATCGCGACCCCGGAGGGGAAGCGGCGCCGGCGCGGCAGCAGCCGCTGGCGCAGGGGACGGACGGGGCCCCGGGCCGCAGGCCGGAAGCGCGCTGCCCGAACGGGCAGCGCGCCCGGCCGCGCCGGGTTCAGGCGGACTTGATGTCGATCAGCTTCGGCTTCTGCGCCTCGGTCTTGGGGACCTCGATCGTGAGCACGCCGTCCTTGAAGCCGGCCTTGATCCGCTCGGCGTCCACCTGGGCGGGGAGCCGGAGCGAGCGGCTGAAGCTCCCGTAGCTCCGCTCCACGTAGTGGCGCTTCTCGTCCTTCTCCTCGCGCTCGCTCTTCTTCTCGCCGCGGATCGTGAGCAGGTCTTCGTGCACCTCGATGCTCACGTCCTCGCGCTTGGCGCCGGGCAGCTCCATCGTGAGCACCCAGGTGCCGTCGCTCTCGGTGACGTCGAGCGCCGGCGCCCAGCGCCCGGCCGGCGACCGCTCGGCCAGCAGGTCGTCGAAGACGCGGCCGAGGCCGCCGAAGCCGAACTCCCGGAACGGGCTCCAGGTCTCGAGCGCGCGCTCGCGCTTTCGCTCTGCCATTCTCGATCCTCCTCGCCCGGCGGGTTGGGGGCTTGCCGGGCCACGGTCACTCTGGTTCCGGAGCCGGCCGAGGCAAGCCCTCGAGCGGGGATCCTCGGGATCGCACCCCGCGGGTCGTTCGCGGTAGCGGGCGTCGCGGCGCGCCAGGCGCCGCTAGCGTGTACGCCATGACCGCTCTCGCTGCGTTCGCCCCCGCCCTCTACCTCGCCGAAGGGCCCACGGTCTCCTTCTACGGCTTCCCGTATCCCACGCGGATGGCGGTGGCGCGCCTGGCGAGCGGGGACCTGTGGGTCTGGTCGCCGGTGGCGCTGACGCCGGCTCTCGCCGCCGCCGTGGACGCCCTGGGACCGGTCCGGGAGATCGTGTCGCCGAACAGGATCCACCATCTCTTCCTCTCCGACTGGGCCGCGCGCTGGCCGCAGGCGCGGCTGCACGCGCCGCCCGAGCTGGCCGCGCGCCGCCCCGACCTCCTCTTCGCCGCCGAGCTCGGCGACGCGCCCGACCCGGGCTGGGCCGGCGAGATCGACCAGGCGGTCTTCCGCGGCTCGCGCGCGTTGACGGAGGTCGTCTTCCTGCACCGGCCTTCACGTACGGCGATCGTCGGCGACCTGGTGCAGCGGCACGCGCCGATCGGGGGCTGGCGCGGGCTCGCGATGCGCCTCGACGGCCTGGTCGGCGAGCGCGGGAGCACGCCGCGGGAGTGGCGGGTCACCTTCCGGCGCCGCGGGCCGGCGCGCGCGGCGCGCGCACGGCTGCTCGACTGGCAGCCGGAGCGGCTGATCGTGGCCCACGGAGCGTGCGCGCAGCGCGACGCCACCGCGATCCTGCGCCGGGCGCTCGCCTGGATCTAGCCGGCTGGCACCGCCCGCGGCAATGCCCGCCCGCCCGCTCCGTCTCGCCGCGCGGGGAGCGCGGTCCTATCCTGCCAGCCCCTCCTGGTGGGTGACGTGGAGCCCGAGATCCGTGGGGCGTGCGACCCCGCCTTCGAGCCGGTCCGGAGCGCCTTCCGGGCCAACTTCACGGATCGCGGCGAGGTCGGCGCCGCGGTCTGCGTGATCCACGCCGGCGAGGTCGTCGTCGATCTCGTCGGCGGCTGGGCCGACGAGGCCCGGACCCGCGCGTGGACCCACGACACGCTCTGCGACTTCTACTCGGTGGGCAAGTCCTTCCTCGCCCTGCTCCTGCTGCGCAGCATCGACGCCGGGCTCGTCGGGCTCGACGACCCGGTCGGCTCGCTGTGGCCCGAGTTCGCGACCCGCGGCAAGGCGGGCGCGACCCTGCGCCACGTCCTGTGCCACCAGGCCGGGGTGCCCGCCATCCGCGAGCGCCTTCACGACGACGAGCTCTTCGACTGGGGCCGGATGACCGGAGCGATCGCCGCCACCGAGGCGTGGTTCCCGCCCGGGAGCCGCCACGCCTACCACACGAACACCTTCGGGCACATCGCGGGCGAGCTGGTCCACCGCGTCACCGCGACCCGTCCCGGCGACGCGCTGCGCGCGCTCGCGGAGCCGCTCGGCGCCGAGGTCCATTTCGGGGTGCCTGCCTCGCAGCAGCATCGCTGCGCGGACGTGATCTGGTCCCCGGCGGCGCCCATCCCCTCCCTCGACGCCGATCGGATGGCCACGCTCGGCGGTGACGCGGCCATGAGCGCGCTCGCCCACCTGAACCCGCCGGGCTACTCCTCCATCGGGCTGGTCAACACACCGCGATGGCGGGCCCTCCCGCTCGGCTCGACGAGCGGACACGGCAGCGCGCGGGGCATCGCCACGATCTACGCCGCCCTCGCCGAGCGCGACCGCCTCGTGTCGCACGACCTCCTCCGCGAGGCCACCCGCCCGCAGTCGACCGGCCCGTGTCCGATCCTGCGCGACGAGGCCACCTTCGGGCTCGGCTTCACCCCGACCACCCCGCGCCGGCCCTTCGGCCCGAACCCGCGCAGCTTCGGGCACTTCGGCACCGGCGGCGCGCTCGGCTTCGCCGACCCCGCGGCCCGGATCGGCTTCGGCTACGTGATGAACCACGTGATCCCGCGCTGGCAGAGCTCCCGCAACCGGGCGCTCGTCGACGCCGTCTACGCGGAGCGGCGCGGCGGATCGGCTCCCGCTCGCCTCAGCGGATCGTGAAGTCGATGACGATCGCGCCGGGATCGCGGCGCACGTAGCGGATGTCCACCTGCTCGCCGAAGCGGCCGCGGATCTGGTCGAGCAGCGGCAGCGGATCGTGGTCGTTCAGGAAGCGCATCGTCTCGCCGGGCTGCAGGGCGCCGAGCGCACCGAAGATCGCCGAATGGCGGAAGCGCCGCGCGACGCCGCGGGCGTCGAAGGGATGGGTGTTCTCGTCGAGGATCTGCAGGTCGTCTCGAGACATTCTCGCTGCTCCCGTCTGCTGATGGCCGCTGATGGCCGCTGATGGCCGGTGAATCCGGTGAAGGCACGGGGCGCATCGTGGCCATTCCCGAAAAGAGGAGCCTAGAATACAGCTTTTCGAGGGTCAAGGCGGACACGCGACGTCCGTCCCGTGTCGGAGCGCGTCCCGGATCGGCTCCATCCGGGACGCGCGCCGGCGAGAGCCCCCGCCAGGCGGTGGAGCTCCACCGGACTCGTCGCGGCGCCTACTGGCTGATGATCGGCATCTCGTTGCTCGCGAGGCCGTTCGGGTTCAGCACCTGGACCACGTGGGGCCCGGCGGCGGGCACCGGGGCGATCGTGAGCTCGATCTCGCCCGGTGCCGGCAGCGTGAAGGAGCAGCCCGCGCAGGCCGCGCCGTCCACCAGCACCCGGCCGGCGGGGTCCACGTAGGACTGGGCGAGGGTCACGACCGCCGTCGTGCCCGCGGCAGGCCGCGGCACGTCGGGCGGCCCCGGATCGGGCAGGAGCGGCGAGAGCAGCGGCTGGCGCGCTCCTCCCGCCTGGACGCCCGCCGGCAGGTCGGCCGTCAGCGTGACCACGTCGGCCGAGGCGCCGACGGTGCTGCGGAGCTCGGCTCCGGTCAGGGCGACGCTCCCCATCGGGTTCGTCCACTTCCCCGTCGCGGGCACGTAGCGGAGCTGGCCGGCGCTGCCGACGCTCGCCACGGCGGTGACCTTGCCGAGCGCCGCCGCAGCCTCGAGCTGGTCCATGGCGGCCACGGTGGCGGGCAGCGCGGCGGTGGCAGCGGAGAGGGAGATCTGCCGGCCGGTGAGGCCGGGCAGGCCGACGCTCATCTGCGTGATGAACTCCCAGATCTCCGGCCCGGGCACGCCGTAGACGGGCTGGAAGCCGGCCGGGAAGGTGGCGAGGAAGGAGCCGCGCTCGGTCATTCCCACGGCGGGATTCCAGATCGTCTCGCCCGACAGGCCCTGCGTGTAGACGAGCGCCTCCTGGGACGAGAAGATGGCGTTCGAGAACACGAGGCTCCGGTCCCACATGCCACGCATGGTCGGCGCGTCGAAGCCGCCCACGGTCGACGAGTTGGTGACGACGCCGAGCGGCAGGGAGTGGCATCCGGCCGCGTTGTCGGCGCAGGTCAGGCCGACGAGGCCGCCGCCGTCGTCCGCAGTGAAGAAATCCCGGGCACCCTGGAGGGCCGCAGCGGTGAGCGCGTCGGTCGGCCGCCGCGCCGGTGAGGGCGGGTAGGAGACGGCGCCGAGGAAGGTCGCCATGTCGTCACGCTGTGCGCCGTCGAGGGCGCCGGGCAGGCCCGACGGGCCGACCGGGCAGCTCGTCGGGTCGCACATCACGCCCGCGAGGCTCGCGTCGACCAGATCGCGGAAGCAGGCGTGGTCGCCGCCCGCGAGGCTGCAGTCCGGCGCGCTGTCGCCGGGCACGAACACGCCGGGGAAGGGATCGCCGAGCGAGCCGTCCCAGTGGAGCGGGAGCGTGTCGCGGAGCCCTCGGATCGGCATCGTCGTGCGCGGCTCCGGCTCCGCCCCGTTCGGGTCCGTGCCGCCCGGCCCGGCGGCGGTGTTGATCGTCCAGAGGAGCTGGTCCTCGTTGCCGGCGGGGTGGCAGGACCCGCACGCGAAGGTCGCGCTGGTCGAGCCGCGTGCGGAGTGGAACGCGATGCGACCGCGCCTCACGGCGGCCGGCGTGGGGTCGGAGCCCACCGCCAACGCCGCGAGCGTGGCGGGCGCTCCGGGGTTCGAGACGTCGACCACCGTGACGCGGCTCTGGACCGTGTCGAGGACATAGGCCGTCCGGGCCGCGCCGGTGGCGGGGTCGGAGCGCAGGGCGACGCCCTGCGGAATGGCACCGGTCACCACCGCTCCGAGCACGGTTCCGGCGCCATCGAGCGTGAAGAGCCCCGGCAGCCCCGGCTGCCCGTCCGACCCGGCGGCGGTCACGACCAGCGTGTCGCCGTCGGCGCTCGCCGCGATTCCGTAGGGCGTCGGAACGGTCTGCGCGCCCGGCGCGGACGCGTCGAGGTCGACGTGGACCGGCGGCGAGAACGAGGCGCAGCCGCCCACGCAGTCCACGTAGCTGAGCCGGTTCTCGAAGGCGCGGTTGCCGAGGGCGAGCAGGCCGTTCTGGAGGTTTCGTGCGTTCGTGTTGGTCACGTAGATGCGGGAGCCGCTCGGGCTCGTTGCGACACCGTAGAGCAGGGTGCCGACGCCCTCGATCGTCGCGACCGGCGCCAGCGTGTCGGTGTCGAACACGAAGAGGTCGCGGTCCGGCACGTCGGTGTCGTGGATCACGCGCCCGCCCACGTTCGGACTCTGGGCGAACTGCAGGAAGAACTGCGGCGTGAGCTCGAACTCGCAGCCCTGGTCGGGGGCCGCCGGGTTCGGATCGAGGCCGCGCGGGTCGCCCGGCGCGCAGGTGCCGAGCTCGGTCTCGTTGCCCGACTCGAAGGCCGCGACGTAGAGCCGGTTGCCGGCCACGGCCAGCGCGCGCGGGGCCTGGCCACGGATCGCGAGCCGCGTCGGATGGATGGTGGCGGTGCCGGCGGCGTCGAGGTCGAGGCGCAGCACCTGGTTCGGCTGGTCGAGCGCGACGAAGGCCCGGTCCGGTCCGGCGAAGGCGATGCCCACCGGCTCGTCGGTGGTGGTGACCCCGTTCGCGTCGAGGGCCTGGATCGTCTGGACCACCTCGAGCTGGGCACGGCTCACGACGCTGATCGAGTCCGAGACGTGGTTCGTGACGAAGACGAGCTCGTCCTCCTCCGGACCCGCCTTCGGCCGGACCGCGACGCCCACCGGGTCGTGGCCGACCTTGATCTCGGCAAGGAAGCGCGGGCTCGCCGGGTTCGTGACGTCGAGCACCGACAGGGTCCCGCTCGTGGTGTTGGCCACGTAGAGACGGGTCCCGTCGGCGGAGAGGGCGAGCGGATCCACCTGCGGGCTCTCGTAGAGGACCGAGCCGGAGCCCGGAAGGGCCACGGTGCCACCCCCACAGTCGGCGCCGAGCGCGAACCCGGAGGCGGCGAGCAGGGCGAGGAGGCGAACGGCTTGCGACGGCGTCAGCACGCGGGGCCCAGGGACGGACACGGTCTGCCCTCCTCGTGACGGGGAGCCCAGTATACGCGGCGCGCGGAGCCGGCGGGAACCTGACGGCGGCCGGACGAGGGGGATGCCGGCCCCGGCTCCGCCGATCCGGAGGTGCGGCAGCCGATCGGCGCTCCCTTCCCGATGCCGGGTCCGTCGCGCCGGCCGGCGCGTACCCAGCACGCGCCTTGCCCGGCGACCTCGCCGACGACGCGACGCCCTCCGGCGTCATCCGCCGCTAAGGCGTGCGGCCTCGACGGGAAACGAGACGGACACGGTGAGGCCCCGCCCGCCGGGGCCGTCCGCGAGGCCGAGCCGCGCGCCGTGCAGCGCGGCGACGCGCGCCGCGATCGCGAGCCCGAGGCCCGCACCGCTCTCGCCCGTTCCGAGCTCGCGGTGGAAGCGATCGAGCACGCGCGCGCGTGCCTCGGGCGCAAGGCCCGGGCCCTGGTCCTCGACGCGCAGCACGGCCCCCGCCGCGCCCGCCTCGGCCACCACCCGCACGCGCCCGCCGGAAGCCCCGTAGCGCAGTGCGTTGTCCGCAAGGTTGCGCACCAGCACGTGCAGCAGCGCCGCGTCACCGCGCACGGGCACCGGCTCGGGCGCGTCGAGCGCGAGCGCCACCCCGCGCGAGTGCGCTGCCTGCCCGAGCTCGGCCAGCACGCCGCGCGCGACCGCGGCGAGGTCGCAGCCGGCGAGGCGCTCGGGCCACGCCTCCGCCTCGAGCCGCGCGAGCGTGAGAAGCTGCTCCGCCAGGTGGGCGGCGCGGTCACAGCCCGCGATCACCGCATCGAGCGCGTGCCGCCGCTCGGCGCCGGCCGCCGCCGCGCGGGCCACCTCGGCCTGCGCGCGGATCGCGGCGAGCGGCGTGCGGAGCTCGTGGGCCGCATCCGCCGTGAAGGCACGCTCGCGCTCGAGCGAGGCGTCGATGCGGGCGAACAGCTCGTTGAGGCGATCCACCAGCGCGCGCACCTCGCGCGGCACCCGCTCCGCAGCGATCGGCTCGAGCCGCTGGGGATCGCGCGTCGCGACCGCGTCGGCGAGCGCGCGCAGCGGCCCGAGCGCGCGCCCGATCGCGAGCGAGAGGGCGGCCGCGAGGAGCGGCAGCGCCACGGCGAGCGGCAGCAGGAGCTGCCAGGCCAGCCTGGCGGCGACGGCCTCCCGCGTATCGGCGCGCTCGCCCACCTGCACGAGCCCGCGCCCGCCGAAGGCCCTCGCGCTGAACACGCGCCAGCGCGCGCCTGCCACCGTGGCGTCCGAGAAGCCCTGCTCGACGCCGGAGAGCCGCTCGCGCGGCGCGTTGCGCGAGTGCACGCGCAGGGTCCGGCCCTCCCAGACCTGGAAGGCCACGTTGCGTGCATAGCGGTGCAGCTCGGGGGCGTGCTCGATCTCGAGCTCGAGCTCCTCGTGATCGTCGTCGTCATCGTCGTCGTCGTCCGCGAGCAGGGCCACCAGCACGGCCGCCGCCTGCGCGAGATGCGCGTCGAAGAGCGCCTCGGCCTCGCGCCGGGCGCGCAGCCAGCCGGCGGTCGCGACCGCGAGCCACACGAGCGCGACGGCCAGCAGCACCCCGCCGAGCAGCCGCGCGCGCAACGAAGGGGCGCGGCTCACGCGAGGTCCCGGGGTACCAGGTAGCCGACGCCGCGCACCGTGACGATCGCCTCGGGCGCGAGCTTGCGGCGCAGATGGTGTACGTGCACCTCGACGGCGTTCGACTCGACCTCCTCGCCCCACCCGTAGACCCGCTCGGCGATCTGCTCCTTCGAGAGCACGCGGCCCGCCGCGCGGGCGAGCTCGTGGAGGACCGCGAACTCGCGTGCCGACAGCTCGACCGCCTGACCGCGGAAGGCAACCCCGTGCGCGGCGGGGTCGATGCGCAGCGGCCCGACCTCGAGGGTCGGCGCGGCCTGCCCTGCCGCACGGCGCACCAGCGCGCGCAGCCGCGCGGCGAGCTCGCCGAGGTCGACGGGCTTCACGAGGTAGTCGTCGGCCCCCGCGTCGAGGCCGGCGATGCGGTCCGCGACCGCGTCGCGCGCGGTGAGGATCAGGACGGGAACCGCGTGGCGCTCGGCGCGCAGGCGCCGGAGCAGCTCGAGGCCCGAGAGCGCGGGGAGGCCCAGGTCGAGCACGATCGCGGCGAAGGGCTCGCTCACGGCGGCGACCAGCCCGGCGCGGCCGTCGCGCACCCAGTCCGCGGCGAAGCCCGCCTGCGCGAGCCCTGCCCGCAGCGCGTCGCCGAGCAGCGGATCATCCTCGACGACGAGCACGCGCATGAGCCGCGGCGCCTCCCTTCAGTCGGCGTGGTCCCTCGACTCCACTCCATGCGCGGCAACGTGTGCTCCGCGCGCCGCATGCCGGTGCTCACGTGCCGCAAGGCCGGGCAGCCACAGGCCTGCCAGCGCCGCAAGGAGTAGCAGCGCCACGAGCGGGCGCGAGCCGCGGATCGCGTCGCCCGCCGCACCGCGCTTGCGGCCCGTCACGAGCGCGAGCGCCAGGTTCTCGCGCTGGAGCACGCTCAGGACCACGACGCCCGCCACGTGCGCGATCACCACCGCGAGCATCGCGAAGGCGGCCGCCTCGTGCGCCTCCTCGAGCCACTCGCCGCCCCATTCCGCGTAGGTCGCGAGACCCGATGCCGCGACCGCCAGGCCGAGCCCGAGCAGGAGCGGGATCATCACGATCGCGACGGGACCGTGCCCGGCGTGCGGCTCGGGCCGGCCGGCGGCGAGCGAGCGCAGGTAGCGGGCGAGCGCGACCGGCCCGAAGCGCAGCGACGAGAAGCGCGCGTGGCGCGAGCCGACGAAGCCCCACGCCACGCGGAACGCGATCGCGCCGGCGAAGGTGTAGCCGCAGAGCAGATGCAGGTCCCGCAGGCGCTCGCTCTCGGCGGTGAGGAAGGCGCCGGCGAAGCTCGCGGCCAGCACCCAGTGGAAGACCCGCAGCGGGAGGTCCCAGACGAGGATCCGTTCGTTCATCGCGCACCTTCCTTCCCGGGGAGCCGGAGGCTCCGTTCGGAGTAGCTGCCAGACGCCGCCTGCCGGTGGCAGGCGCCGCAGTCGGCCGGCCTCGGCGCCGCGGGGCCCTTCACGAGACGCGACGGCAGCTCGTCGTGCTCGTGGCGGAACCAGCGGGTCTCGGTGATGCGCAGGAGCGGCTGGCCGCCGGCGCCGGCCGTGGGCTTGCTGCGCGCGCCGCGCAGCAGGTAGGCGCGGATCGGCTCGAGCGTGGCGGCGTCGGCGCTCGCGTCGACGCCGAAGTGGCGCTCGAGGCCTCCGATCACCGCGTTCCACGAGGCGGCGTCCAGCATGCGGGCGGGGTACGCCACGTGGCAGGCCCCGCACTCCTCCGCATAGGCAGGAGGCAGCGGCACACGCTTCGACCCGGCGGAGGCCGTGACGGCCGCCGCGAGCAGGACGCCGCCCGCCGAGAGCAACCGGATCGTACGCCTCATCGGGTCTCCTTCGCGGGCAGGCTCACCAGCCACGCCAGCAGGTCGCCCTTCTCCTGCGCGGTGCAGGGGCGGGCGAGCACGTCGTTGCAGTTGCGCTTGAACCACTTCTCGACCTTCGCGGCGTCGGTGAAGCGCCCCGGATTCGCCGCCGGCGCGAGCGCCTCGATGCGCTTGCCGGTGACGGTGTGCTCGCCGGGGCCGGTGGGTGTCGCGCCGTGGCACGTCGCGCAGCTCCAGTCGCCGCCCTGGGTCTCGCGGAAGAGGCGCTCGCCGCGCGCCGCCGCGAAGCCCGCGAAGGCGGGATCGGCGCGCCGCGCTTCGGCCGCGAAGGCGGCCTCGAAGTCGGCGGGGCGCTCGGCGCGCGCCGCGGCAGCGCCGAGCACCAGGGCCGTGAGGGCGAGGATCGGGAACCGCATGGCGACCTCCATCGGGGTTTCGATGGGGGCGAGCCTCGCGGACCCGGCTTAAGCGAAACTTATCGCCGCGGCTCGCCACACCGCGCTCGGGCCGTCCCGACGGGCAGGGCGCGGCCCTGCGCCGACCGGGGTGGCGGCCCGGGGGATGGCCGCGCGGGCGGAGGGCGTGCCGGAGGAGGCGCGATCGCGCTCGCGCTCGAAGGCGCGCTAGGCTCCGCCGCCCCCCCACGCACGTCCGTAGCGCCGTACCACGAGGAGCCCGCATGCCCTGGTGTCGATCCGCCTGCCTGTCGATCCCGATGCTCGCGTTCCTGGCCGGTCCGGCCGGGGCCGCGTCCTTCCTCGTCTCCACCACCGCCGACACCGGGGAGGGATCGCTGCGCCAGGCGGTCGCCGACGCCAACGCGAGCCCCGGCGTGGACGGGATCACCTTCGCGATCCCCGCTGGCTCGTGCTCGGCAGCCGGCGTGTGCTCGATCGCGCTCGCGAGCAGCCTGCCGGACGTCAGCGAGGGCGTGGAGATCGACGGCACCACGCAGCCGCGCTACGGGACGGCGCCGGACAACGTCTGCGCCGGTCGGGAGGCGCCTTCCTACATGCGGGTCGAGGTGACGGGGCCACTCGAGGGTCTGACGCCGGTCTTCAACGTCACGGCCGCGGAGCCCGTCTCGATCCGCGGGCTCGCCCTGGGCGGTGGCGCTCCGATCCGGCTGCGCAGCAGCGGGACCCATCGCGTGCAGTGCAACCACGTCGGCCTCGACGGACCGGGGACGGGCAACCTCGCGCTGGGCTTCGCGGGGGTCATCATCGAGACCAACGGCCGCTTCGCGATCATCGGCAGCGACGGGGACGGCGGGGACGACCTCGGCGAGCGCAACGCCTTCAGCCCCGCGTCCAGCTACGGCGTCTACGTCAACGGCAACCACGACAACCGCATCGCGGGCAACCTCTTCGGGCTGGCCGGCGACGGGATCACCCCGCGCCCCTGCGCGACCGCCGTCCTCGTCCGCCAGGGCTCGAGCACGAACCTGGTCGGCAGCGACGAGGACGGCCTCTCCGACGACCTCGAGGCCAACCGCTTCGAGGGCTGCACCACGGGCGTGTTGGTGCAGGATCCCAGCAACGGCACGGGCAACCAGGTGGTACGGAACCGCTTCGGCGCGGTGGCTGCCAACGGCGTCGCCATCGATCTCCGGGGCAGCACCGACACCGTCGTGCGCAACAACGTGATCGCGGGCGGGACGACCGGCCTGCGGGTCTACCTGGACGCCACCCTGTCACCCCTCTCCCAGGGCAACTGCCTGGCCGGCAACGCCACCGGCCTCCTCCACGAGGGCAGCGCGGCACTCGTCCTCGAGCGCAACTGGTGGGGAGCGGCCGACGGCCCCGGCGGCGACGGCCCGGGGACGGGCGACCCGATCGAGGTGACCGGCACCGGCTCGCTGGACGTCGAGCCCTTCGAGACCGCGGGCTGCGTCTTCGTGCCCGAGCCCGGGACGGCGCTCGCGGGCCTCGCGTGCGGCGGGACCCTGGCCGCGCTCGGGCTCCGGGCGCGGCGCCCCCCGCCGACAGCGAACGGTGGCGCCGGAGCCACGGGCGGCAGCTCGCGATGAGCTCGCCCCGGCGCGGGGGATCGGTGCGGGGTGCGCGGCCTCGTCGAGGGCCGGCCGGCGCGGGCGGCCGGGCGCCGCGCGCAGCGGCCCGGCTCGCCGCGCTCGCGCTCTTGCTGGCGTTCGCCGGCGCGGGCGGCGCCGCCCACGCCACCTGCACGAACACGCTCTCGAATCCGGGCTTCGACCTCGGTACGACGGGCTGGGAGTCGGAGCTGACGGGCGGCGGCGTGAGCGTCTACCTGCTCGCGGCCCCCGACGATCGGGGCGGCGACCCGGGCGGGTACGCCGGCCTCGTCACGAACGACAGCAGCGGCGCCGGCTCGGCCGTCGGCACCTTTCCGCTCGAGGCGAACCACTGCGCGGGCGTGACCGCCGGCGAGCAGGTCGCGGTCAGCGGCTGGATCTGGGTTCCTGCTTCGCAGCCGACCACCGGCTTCGCGTCGATCTCCCTGCGCTGGTCGCACCTCTCGCACTGCGACGGCACGATGGGCTGGGCCGACACGACGCAGGTGTCGGTGCCGGCCGGCTGGACCTTCGTGGAGGACGTCGTCACCGCACCGCCGGGCGTGGACAGCCTCGCGATCGGCCTCTCCGTCACGAAGGACCAGGCCGGCGGCAGCTTCGTCGCCTACTTCGACGACCTCTCGCTGTGCGTGCCCGAGCCGGCGTCGCTCGCCAGCAGCGGTGTCGCGATCGCGGCGCTCGCGGCCTGCCGCCAGCGCCGGCGCAGGGCGAGCGGAAGGGGCCTCTCGTCCGCGAGGCGATGAGCCCCGCCCCCGGATTCCGTCGAGGCGCGCGCGGGCGCCATCGCCCTGCGGAGTGGCCTCAGTGGTCTTCGGGGAGGCGGCCGAGCGCGAGCTCCGCGAGCCGGCGGACCTGAAGGCTCGGGTGCTCGTGAGCGATGCGCTCGAGCTCCGCGACGCCTTCCGGGCCGAGCAGGCCGAGGGTGAGGACCGCCGTGGCCGGCTTCGCGGACGGGTCCGCCGGCGCCGCCTCCCAGATCTCGCGCTGGAGGGCCGGGATCCCGCCCGGGCCGAGCATCGCGAGCGCCTGCATCGCAGCCTGACGGACCGGCGGCGCGTCGTCCCGGAGCGCCCGCACGAGGTCGTCGCTGGCGCCGGACGCCTCGCGCGCGGCCAGCGTCAAGGCGGCGGCGGCCCGCACCTCACCGGCCGGGTCGTTGCGCAAGAGCGAGCGCAGCCGGCCGCCGTCGATCGCCGGACCCGAGCGGCGCACGGCCGCCGCGCGCACCGAAGGATCCGCGGCGTGGAGGAGCTCCGCGACGTGGGTGGGCGCGAGCCCACCCCGCATCTGCCCGAGCGCGTCGAGGGCGTCACCCTGCAGCGGAGAGGGTGCTGTCGCGATCGCCTCGAGGGTCGGCACGAGCGCCTCGAGGCTCCGCCGGCCGGCGAGCGCGATCGCGGCGCGGCGCAGCTCGAGCGGCCGCCCGCCGTCCGTCACGAGCTGCGCGAGCGCCGCGTCGGCCGCGCCGCCCGTGGCCTCGGCGAGCCCCGGCGTCCCGTCGAGCCGCGCGAGGGCGGCGCTGGCGACCCGCGGCTCCCCGCCCGCTGCCAGGCGCGCGAGCGCCTCGACGCCCGGCGGCCCACCGCGCTCCTCGCCGGGTAGTCGCAGCCAGGCCTCGAGACCGTCGAGGGTCACCGGGTCGGGATCGCGCAGGAAGCCCTCGCCGCGCGCGGCGATCGCGAGGGCGTCGCGCAGCGGGAAGCGCTTCGTCCACAGCGAGCCTGGCGGCAGCGGCTCGAGCGCCACGAGGACCCGCGCGCCGTCCGCGAAGCGCGGCGGCCGCCGCGAGCCCAGCTCCTCCCACGCAATCACGAGGGGCTCGCCGGGCGCGTGCGGCCCGACGAGCGTGCGCTCCACCACCAGCGTCGCGCGCCAGCCGTTGCGGTCCAACGGCCCGGGCGCCCCGACGCGGCCCACGACGACCACGGAGGCGCCCTCGGCAGCGGACAGCAGCTCGTGGCCGCCCGCCGCCGGGGGCGCGCCCGCCGCCGGGGGCGCGCCCGACGCCCCACCGGCCAGCGCGGTGGCGAGCGCAACGAAGGCCCAGAGCGCGCAGCGAACTCTCAGGGCGCGACCTGGACGCCCGGCGGATCGAAGACGCCGTTGCCGTCGACGTCGACGTACAGCGCGTTCGTGAAGCCGAGCGCGCGCACCCCGGACTCGGCCGGGTCGAGCGTGGTGAGGTTCGCGAGCGTCAGGTTGCCACCGACGTTCAGGTTGCCGCCGTAGATCGGGAACATCGGCGGCGAGTTGCCGACCGTCCCGCGCGCGACCACCACCACCCACTCGTCCGCGCTGAGGCCGGTGAGCGGGACCACGAGGTTGGTCTCGTAGCGCTCGGCGCCTGGCACGGAGGGGTGCACGTTCACCGTGGCGCGAGCAAAGTCGCCGCCGCCGAGCGTCAGCACCTGGCTCGGGATGGCGCTGTAGGAGGTCGGCGTGCCGCCGGTGGTCCCGGTGACGGCGGTCTGCGCGTTGCGGTAGATCTCGATCCGATCGTAGGGCGCCCAGACCGGGGCCTGGACCCGGATCTCGAGATCCACGGAGCCGGTGTTGGTGGTCACCAGGGTGTCGCCCCCGAGCCCGAGGTGCGCCGTGGCCGGGCCGGCGACGAGGCGGGTCTGGACGTACAGGCCCTGCCCGCCGACCAGCCGCTGGGTCTTCACCGCCTGCCCGACCTGCGCCGGCAGGATCGCGGGCGGATCGTCCGTGGACGAGGCCGTCCAGCTCCGCGCCCCGGCGCTGTCGAGGTTGAGCACGGTGTGGGTGTCGGTGGCCGCGAGCGCCGTGGTCGCGTAGCCCTGGTTGAGCAGGTTCATCCAGATCCCGATCCACTCGTTCAGGAAGCGGTTCTGGTGCGAGTTGTGGTTGCCGTTCCACAGCTCGAGCGCCTTGAAGGGATGGAAGAAGTTCGCGACCGACGGATCGAGCCGGAAGATCGTCGGATCGGGGAGGAACGACTGCGGCGGCGTCACGCCGGTGTCGATCTGCAGCGGGCCGAAGTGGCTCCCGATGTGGTTGACCTGGACCACCGTCTCGAGCCCCGCGTTCTGCGGCTTCGCGAGCGCGGCAGCCTCGATCTGGGCGGGCGTGAGCACGTAGTTGCCAAGGCTCGGGAAGTCCTCGCCGATCGGCGCCGCCCCGCCCCAGTCCGTCGAGCCGTTCGACACCCGCGTCGGGTCCACGCCCTGCGGATACGAGTTGAAGTGCCCGTAGTCGAAGGAGGTGATCTCCTCGCCGATCGTCGAGATCAGGTACGGCGCGAGCCCCATCGAAGCGATCGTCGGGTTGAGGTCGGTGATCGCGTCGTGGTCGGTGGCGACCAGGTTCTCCACGCCCTCCGCCGCGAAGGAGAGCGCGCGCGTCGTGAGCGCCACCCGCGCGTCCGGGCTGTTCAGCATGTGCACGTGGAAGTCGGCGGACACGAAGCCCGGCGTGTCCAGCACGCGGGCGATCCGGGCGTCCACCGTGGTGGTCACCCCGGCCGTGGTCGTGACCGGCTGCCGGTGGACCGAATACTCGTCGCCGCGCGAGACCACGACCTCGTAGCTGCCGGGCTGGAGGTCGAACTCCGCGACGCCGCTCGCGTCGGCGTAGGCGACCTTCGCGTAGCCCGGGGTCGGCCGATCGGTCTGGTCGTAGAACATACCCGTGCGCGTGTCGTTGGCGCTGAGCACGGAGAGCAGGAAGAGCGGGTCTGGGCTCGGGTTCGAGGTGCCGTAGCGCGGATCCGACGAGCTCGTCACGGTGATCGCCCCGACCACGCTGACGCGCGCCGGGAGCGGCGCGCCGTTCTCGTCGGCGACCGCCACGCGCACGCGGCCCGTGGCGGGCAGCGCGATGTCCTGCACGACCGTGCCGCCCGCGGGCACCGTCACGGTGTGATAGGTCGGGGCGAGCCCCCCGCCCTCGTAGGGCACGCCGTCGCGGGCGCCGGCAAGCCCGTAGGTGCCGGCCTCGATGCGGCCGCCGTAGCAACCGGCCGCGTCCGTCACGAAGTGGGCCGTGAGCGTCCGGATGCGGCCGCTCGCGAGCGGCCCCACCGCCACCCGTGCGCCGGGCGCCGGCGCGCCGGCCACGGTCACGCAGCCCTCGATCCGGCCGGTGGCGAGGCCCTTCACCTCGGCCTCGAGGCCGACGCTGTTGGCGACGCTGCCGTCGCCCACGCTGAAGTAGCTGAGGAACGACTTCGAGCCGTTGGCCGGGACCGCGAAGACGGCAGGGGCGTCGGCCGCGAGCACGAAGACGAGGTTCTGGCTGTGCATCATGAAGCTGACGCCCGAGGTGCTGAAGGAGCTCGACGAGGGCTGGCCGCCCGCGAAGGCGATCGGCACGAGGCCGTAGTCGATGCCCTCGCTGCTGTCGTAGCCGAAGAAGCCGAGCACCTCGGTGATCGGGCTGAGCAGCGGCTCGCCGAGACCCATCGGCGGGAGCCCGCCGCGGATGAACTGCTCGAGCGTGCCCATCCCGTTGATGTAGTACCCGACGTACTGGACGATCGGCACCGGCTCGTAGCTCGTGACGGTCGTCTCCATCGCCACGTGGCGGTCGCCGGGCTCGAGCCGGTACTCGGTGCACGCCTCGACGTCGTAGTCGCGATCGTCGGCGGCGGCCAGGAAGTTGGGGAGCGTGAGGCCGAGCGAGGACAGCTGGGACGAGGGGTTGATGTAGTCGTTCAGGTCGTCGGGACCGCAGGCGCGCAGGATCGCCGCCGTGCCGTCCTGGCCGTCGTTCACCACCTCCACGAACTCGGCGTTCAGGACCGTCTCGACGTTGATCGCCGGCTGCACCTCGAAGAAGGCGTCCCGGTCCTCGCGGCCGACGAGCTCGGCGTCGATCAGGTTGCCGCCGTACTGCCCGACGCTGTGCAGGTCGCGCTGCGGGGCGTCCTGGACCGCGAAGCGCGCGACGTCGTTCTCGAGCAGCCAGTCGCCGATCCGGCTGTGGCCGAGAGGGCCCCGGATCCGCTCGCTCTCGGACGTGATGCGGCGCGCGCGGGCCTTGGGCGGCGCGTAGACGAAGTGCCGGTTCTCCGTGAAGCGCACGCCGCTGGTCAGATTCACCGAGACGGCGAGATGGTTGTCGTCGAGCAGCGGCGCGCCCGGCACCAGCGTGGCGGCGTAGGACGGAGGCCCGCCGGTCATGGCCAGCGGCACGCCGTTCAGCGTCACCTCCAGCGTCGCGGGTACCGCGGTCGATCCGAGCTCCACCTGCACCTGGAAGCTCGGCGTCGCGATCACCGTTCCGTCGCCGGGGCTCACGGAGACGATCGCCGGCTCGCAGGTGCTCCCGAGGGCGAACGGGACGAGCAGGAACGGGGTGAGCAGGACGTGACGCAGCTTCATGGGGCCCTCCGGCGCGCTTCCACGGGCCGGGGGGGCACGCGGATCTCGCAGCACGGGCCGGATCATACGGGAACGGGCGGGGGAAAGCGCGGGAATTCCACCCCTCGTGACGACACCTCGGGGGGCGTGCGCTTCCCGGCCACAGGGTGGCGCCTGGCGCTGCGCGAGCTGCGATCGCCGGTCCCCCCGCCCGGGTTCCGACGTCATGCCGCGTTCGCAGCCGAGAGGGAGACGACCCTTCACGGGCCTTTCGTCGGGTGACGGGATCAACCCTGCATTCCAGGCCCTTCCTTCCGTCGCGACAATGACGCGTCCCGTGAGGTGGATGGTGCTGTGCTCGAGCAACGCCGCTCGCTTCACCGGCCAAGGGCGTTCGAGACCTTGGAGTCGAGCGGCGCGGCCAGAGGCGTGAGCTTGCCAAGGCGATGGACGTGGGCCTGTGTTCCGTATCCGACAATGCGTCGACTCGCCGGATCTTCCGGCGGATCTCGCGGACGGACGCCGCGCCGATCACGCAGCTCGTGATCGGTGACGCGACGCCGGGCTGGACCAGCTACGTCCCGGGATCGGCCGGCTGCGGCGCGGTGCGCCGGCGCCCTCAACCCGCCTGGCCCCCCTTCGGCTGTCCGTACAGGCTCACGAGCCGCGCCACGAGCACCGCTAGATAGATCTGGCCAGCGACGGCTTCGAAGGTCATGAGCCCGCGCGCGGGCCCGTTCATCGCGACGACGTTTCCGGGTCCGAGCGTGCTCATGGTCGCCAGGCTCACGTAGACCGCGAGCTGCGGTGTCAGCTCGAGCGGCGCCGGCCCGAACGAGCCCGGCAGCTCGCGCTCGAGCACCCAGTAGAGGCTGCCGAACGCAAGCCCGGCCAGCAGGTAGGCGTCGAGCGCGGCGAAGATCCGCTCGGCGTCCGTTCCGGCGCCGCGCGAGCGGAAGGCGTGGCGGACGCAGAGCGCCGCCGCGATCATGCTCGCCGCTGCCCAGCAGAGCTGACTGAGCGAGTGCAGGCGGGCGTCTCCGAGCAGCGGGTCCAGGAGCCGCGCCGCGACGAAGCCGGCAGCGAGCACCAGCAACGCGCGGGTGTGGCGACCCTGCTCCACGCCGGCGACCGCGACCGCCAGGGTGAGCCCCAGCAGCCAGTCCATCGGATGCAGGCGGGGCAGCGCCGCCTCGAAGATGGGGTGAAGAGCCAACGCCAGCAGCAAGGTGAAGAACAGCCAGGCGAAGCGCTTCGCGCGGTAGCGTTCGAGAAGCGATCTGCGGCCCGGATCCGCCCGTCCTGTCATTCGACGCCATCCCATTCGAAGCCCACCCGGCGCCCGCCCGCGCTGCGTCGCCAGTTTCGTACACTCGCTCCCTTCGCTCCATGTCCGACTTCCGGACCCGACCAACAGGAGAGACCCCCATGCAACCGATCAGGATCTGGATCGCCGCCGCCGGGGCGCTGGCGCTCGCCGGCACCTTGCTCCCCGGTGTCACCCGCGCGGAGACCGAGGATGTCGTCGCCGTCTCGGCGATGAGCCAGGACGTGCGCGTCTCCTATGGCAAGACCGGACAGGCCATCATGGATCACATCGCCGCGGCGCAGAAGGCGATGGCGACGTCGTCGGACTTCGCGACCGCGGCCCGCGAGACCGAGCACGCGCTGCTGCTTCTCGACGGCCTGAGCCCGCGCCAGAGCTATCGCGCCGCGCTCGCCAACCTGCTCCACCGTCACAAGGCCAGGAAGGCCAAGGGGGACGACGTCGTTCCCGTGATGGGCGTGCTCGACGACGTGAAGGAGGTGACCGGCGTGGAGGTGGCCGACACCCACACCAGGCTCGAGAAGCTGAAGGGCAAGCTGGTCGCCGAGCCCAGCGTGGATGCCGAGGCCGACATCGTCGAGGCGAGCCGGGGGGTCGGCTACCTCGAGATCGACCTGCCCGTGCAGGAGACGAAGGCGCGGCTCGTCGCGGCTCGCCTCGCGGAGTCGAAGCGGGACGCCGCCACGGCCAACGCTGCGCTCTCCGACGCGATGAACAAGACCAAGGACTGGACTGCCCGGGTCCAGGACTCGGTCACCGAAGCCGACTGAGGGCGGCAGGCGGACGCCCGAGGGCCATGGGCCGATCGTCGCTGCGATGCTCCGGGCTGCTCACCCGCAAGGATCGAGGCGCAACGTGATCGTGTCGCGGCCGGGTCCGTCGCCGAACATGCCGAGAACGCCTCCCAGCCGCTGGATCGCATACTTCTCCTGCCGCAGATCGAAGGTGCGCCGGTTCGCCACCGGATCGTCGACGATCCGAGGGACCACGCAACGCGTCACGCCGCCGCGCAGCAGCTCGAGCCTTGCGCCGTCGAGCGCGTGCCGCTCCGCCTTGGCGCGCGCCATCGAGACCCACGGGACCCCGTCGGCATCGACGACCCACAAGCGCAGCTCGGCGTCCCCGCTGTAGAGGACGACGACCTCCTCGAGCTCCGCGAGGGCGCCGTAGAGCGCCAGGAACAGGACGAACGGGGACGCCACCAGGGCGGTGACCCGGGCGGGCGCCGGCGCGCCGCGCGCGAGCAGCGCTCCGGAGATCACGAAGCACAGGAGCCCGCCCACCAGGCCGAGCCCGGGGATTCCGTAGGGACCCGCGTGCCGGAGGGGAACCAGGAAGGCGGCCAGCCCGGCGCCCAGGGCCACGAGACCCACGATCGTTGCCACGATGGATCGCGGCTTGCCCTGGTTCATCGAGCGGCTCCTCGGCGCGGGCCCCACGAGAGGCTCGGTAGCACGTCCGCGCCGACACCGGCGAACGCTGCCGGGTCGAATCCGTACCCCCCCGTTCGTCATCACCCCGGAGAGCGACCATCCGCTTGCGCCCAGCAGCGAAGGGAGGGACCCATGTCCAAGATCACCCCCTGCCTCTGGTACGACGGCCAGGCCGAGGAGGCGGCCCGCTTCTACGTGGCTCTGCTGCCCGATTCGCGGGTCGACAGGGTCCTGCGTTCGCCGGCCGCCACGCCCTCCGGCCCGGAGGGCTACCCGCTCCTGGTCGACTTCACCCTGGCCGGACAGAAGTTCGTCGGGCTCAACGGCGGACCGCAGTTCCCGTTCACCGAGGCGGTGTCGTTCCAGATCGAGACCGCCGACCAGGCCGAGACCGACCGGCTCTGGACGGCACTGATCGCCAACGGCGGCCAGGAGAGCGCCTGCGGCTGGCTCAAGGACCGCTGGGGCTGCTCGTGGCAGATCGTTCCGCGGCGCCTGACCGAGCTGCTGGCCGACCCCGACGAGGGCCGCGCTCGCCGCGCCATGCAAGCCATGCTGGAGATGCGCAAGATCGACATCGCCACGCTCGAGCTCGCCGCCGACGGCAGGCCCTCGGCCTAGCTAGCCCCATCGCTTCACGGCGAATGCTCACCGGGACTGCGGGTCTCCGCGGAAGCGGTCCTGGAGGAACCCAGATGACACGGACGACGCACGAAGCGATTGCGATACGGCTCATGGCCGGCGTGGTCCTGCTGCTCCACGCCGCGCGCGCTGATGCCTACAACTACTCGTTGTCGGCCTATGCCGGAGGCGACCAGCAGGCGACATCGGACATTTCCATAGATGCCCTCTCCGCCAGCTACCTGAATCCGCTCGAGCCCAGCGCGTCGCACGAGAGCTACACGGCCAGCGCGTGGGGTGACGGTGCGCTCTCCGCTCATGCGGAGTCGGTCGGGATTCCGCCCTTCGCTCCGATCAGCCACAGCGCGACGGCACGCATCGAAGAGACGATCCGCCTCGGACCGCCGCATCCCTTTCCCAGCGGTCCCGTGACCGTGACGGCGGGCATCGCGGCGGATCTCGCTGTCCTTCTCGGCGGGACGGTCGCCAAGGCCTCCGGGCAGGTGCAGATCGAGCCCTTCAGCGAGACCTGCGCCGCGAGCGTTTCCACCGACGCCGCCCCCTCGGGCTGGTGTCCGGCGGGATCGGCGGGCGAGGGAACGGTCACGCGCACCTTCACGCTCGAGGAGCTCGCCGCCCGGAGCTACGAGATCGACGTCGCGGGGCAGGTGAGCGCGACGCTCGAGCTCTTCGCGGCGGACGGGGAGAGCAGCTCGAGCGCGAGCGGGGGGCTCTGGGTCCACGTGTCCGGCGGCGGCCTCGGCGACGCGGACTATCGATGGTCGGGCACGAACACGGTGATCCCGACGCCCGAACCGACGCCGCAGGCGCTCGGCGCAGCCGCCTTGTTCGCGCTGGCGCTGCGTCGGCGGAGGCGCTAGACGGCGCGGGAGCGACCCCGATCCGGCCCTCACGGCCGCGCGCGGCCCGGCTCACGAACACCTGCTGTCCGTCCCGCACACGTGGCTCCCGAGCGACACGCCGCCGGATCGATGCGGGTTGGCATCGTCGTCGTTGCGGGGCCGCTTCGGTCGTAACTGCTCGCCGTCCCCCGTCTTGAGCTCGGCGCCCTGCGCGTGGAGGATGCGGGGCACGAGGAGGGCATGAGATGGAGACGAGCGCGAGGCGAGCACGGGCGGCGGTGCGGTCGCTCGGACGACGGGGCGTGCGGCAGCGGATCCCGGACGCGGTGCGCCGGGAGGTGTTGCGCTATGTGGCCGAGGCGCGCGGCGTGGGGCGGCCGTGGGCCGAGATCACAGCGACGCTCGGGCTCTCGAAGAGCGCGCTGACGCGCTGGCGCCGGCGCGACGCGCAGGTCTCGACGCTGCGCCGCGTGCGGGTCGTGGCGCCGCCGCAGCCGTCGCACGAACTCTCGGTGGTCACCCGTGCGGGGCATCGGGTCGAGGGCCTCTCGCTCGGCGAGGCGCTCGAGGTGGTGCGGGCGCTCGCTCGATCGGGAGCACGCGGGCACTGCGGGTGTTCGCCTACGCGGCGCCGGCGGACCTGCGCAAGGGCTTCGATGGGCTCTCGGCGCTGGTCGCCTCGGCGCTCGGGCGCGATCCCCTCTCGGGCGAGTGTTTCCTCTTCACGAGCAAGACGCGCACGCGCGCGAAGGTTCTCCATTACGACGGCACGGGTCTTTGCCTCTACCACAAGCGGCTCGAGGCGGGCCGCTTCGCGGCGCCGTGGGAACGTGCGGACGGGATCGCACTCGAGCTTACGATGAGCGAGCTCGCGCTCTATCTCGAGGGCAGCCGCATGATCGGGCGGGTTGCCCTCTCGCCGCGCACGATTCGGCCGCAGCCCCTTGCGGAGAGACGTAGATCGGTGTAAGTCGCCGCCGTGATCGATCTCGCCACCGAGTCGCGTCTCGACGTGCTGCGCCAGGTGGCGCTCCTGCAGCAGCAGGAGAACACGAAGCTTCACCAGCGCATCGCCACACTCGTAGCGCGCCTCGCCGCGCTCGAGGGCAAGGACGCCAGCGTGGCGCTCCAGCTCGAGCTCGAGGCGCTGCGCACGCAGCTCGCACAGATGCAGCGCAAGCTCTTCGGCCGCTCCGCCGAGCAGCGCCCCGCGGCGGACGCACCGGCGCCCGACGCACCCCCGCCGCCTCCGCCGCCCGCAGCGCGCCGCGGCCACGGCCCGCGCCCCCAGCCCAAGCTCCCGCTCGTCGAGGTCCTCCACACCCTCGACCCGGCCGACCAGGCCTGCACCGCCTGCGGGGGCGCCCTCACGGAGATGGCGGGCCAGTACGAGGAGAGCGAGGAGGTCGACGTCGTCGAGCGCAGCTTCCGGATCGTCCGCCACCGGCGCCAGAAGTACCGCTGCCGCTGCGGCGGGTGCGTCGAGACCGCCCTCGGGGCGCCCAAGCTCCGGCCCGGTGGCCGCTACTCGGTCGACTTCGCCGTCGCGGTGGC
Source organism: Deltaproteobacteria bacterium (assembly GCA_035063765.1). NCBI lineage: Bacteria > Pseudomonadati > Myxococcota > Myxococcia > Deltaproteobacteria bacterium. Next base: position 115,640 of record JAPSFT010000009.1, on the reverse strand, counting down.
CGTTGCCAAGTACGCCGACCATCTCCCGCTCGCCCGCCAGGTGCGCCAGATGGCGCGCGGCGGGCTCACGGTCGAGACCCAGACCCTCTTCGACCAGCTCCTCGCCCTCCACCACCACCTCGCCCCGACCTACGAGGCCCTGCACGGGCACGTCCTTGCGGCGCCGGTCGTCGGGGCCGACGAGACGGTCTGGCCGCTGCTCGAGCGCGGCGGCGGCAAACGCTGGTATGCCTGGTCGATCACCGCCCCGGACAGCGTCTTCTATCGCATCGACCCCTCGCGCTCCGCCCAGGCTGCGGGCGCGATCCTGCGCGACTACGCGGGTGTGGTCGTATGCGACGGCTATAGCGGCTACGCGACGCTCGCCAAGATGCGCGACGGGCCCGAGGCCGCCCGCTTCACGCTCGCCCACTGCTGGGCGCACGTGAGGAGGAAGCTCCTCGAGTGCGAGCCCGCCTTCCCGCAGGCCGGCGAGGCCCTCGATCTGATCGGGCGGCTCTACGACGTCGAGGCCTGTGCGAAGAAGGCCACGGTCGACGATCCCGCTGCGTACCTCGCGCGCCTTCGCCGCGAGCGCTCGGCGCCGCTCGTCGCAGAGCTCCGCGCCTGGATGCTCGCGCAGCGCGTGCTGCCCCAGTCCGGGCTCGGCCGGGCCATCGCCTACGCCGACGGCTTGTGGCCCGGGCTCGTGCGCTTCCTCGACGACCCGGCCATCCCGCTCGACAACAACGCCACCGAGCGCGCGCTGCGAGGCCTCGTCGTCGGGCGCAAGAACCACTACGGCTCGAAGTCCCTGCGCGGGACCCAGGTGGCGGCGCTCTTCTACTCGCTGCTCGAGTCGGCCAAGCTCGCTGGCCTCGAGCCCGCCGCCTATCTCGCCGAGGCCACGCGCCGCGCCATCGCCACGCCTGGCACCGTCACGCTGCCCAGCGACCTCGGCTGATCCCACCGCCATCGAGCGCACAGGCTGCTCCGCGCACCACCGAGCGTCGAGACGGGGCGCGGCGAGCAGTTACATTCGAACCGCCGGGGCGCAGCCATTCGAGGTGGCGCTGGTCGCGACCTCGGAGCCGCCCGTCGACCAGGCCATCGCCTCGAAAGCTCTTCAACTGCGCGAGCTTGGCTTGACCGACCCGGTGATCGCCGCCCGGCTCGGCGTCACCGACAAGACGGTCGCCAAGGCGATTCGTTGGCTTCGAGCGACCGCTCGCCGCTGAAAGGAGGCCAGCGCGGGCCGCTCCCCTGCCCGCCTGCGCTTCCCGGTCGGCAACGACCGCTCGAGGCCTGGCTCGGTGGTGTCGGACTTCACTCCCCTGTTCCTGCAGGCTTGGTCTTGGCGGCCGGCTCGCGCGCACCCTCGGATTCGAACAGACGCGCCTGGGAGATCGAATAGCGCGCATCCTTCTTGTTCTTCTCCAGCACACCTTCCTCCACGAGACGCTTCAGCCATTTCTGGGCCTGAGGTCCGGTGACTCCCAGGCCGCGGGCGATCTCGGCTGCCTTCGTGGGTCCGCGCACGAGCCGAACGACCAGCGAACGCACAGTCGAGAACAGCTCATCGGCAGCCAAGAGCTCGCGTTGGTCCGCTGGAGGAAAGCTCGCTGGAGACACGGAAGCGGGAGTCCCCGCTTCTCGGACCTCCCCCGCGCCATCCCGAGGCGGCGGGAAGGAGAGCTGCCCCTGGTCCGCCGGAGGCCTGTGCTCGGGGGCTGGCGTCGCGATCGCGGCGGCCAGACCATCGGCATCGACCGGCTCCGGCCAAGCCAGCGCCCCCTTCTCAGCAAGCGCATCGAGCCCGGCGGAGGATCCCGCTGTCGTGCGCACGAAGACGGGCACCAGGTGCAGCGTCTCGAGCTGCTCGATCGCACCGGCCCACGTGCCGCCCTTGCCGCGGTCTGCGCTCACGACCAGAGCGGCATCGGCCAGGGCGTAGATCAGCTTGTTGCGTTGCATCGCATGGCCGACGTTGAACCCCGCACTCGGGTCATAGGGAGAGACCAGGACGAGCTGATCCTCCAGCAGCATATTCCGGTGTTCTCGCTGCATGGCTGTCTTCTCGAGGCTGTCCGCGAGCACGCCCGTCACCCTGCCGCCCGTTTCCAGGGCACCGCGCATGGCCGCCTGGTCGATGCCCCGGGCGCCCCCGGAAACCAGCGTTCGCCCGGCCGACGCCGCGAGCCGGCCGATCTCCTGCGTGTACTCGATCAGTGCGTCGTCGACGTTGCGCGAGCCCACGACAGCCAGACCACCGCTCTCCAGGAGCTTCCTGTCTCCGCAGCCGTAGAGAACGGCCGGAGCATTCTCGCGCAGACGCGCCTTCAGTCTCTGTGGGTACGTGCCGTCGGCCCGGCTCACCACCCAGATCGCCCGGGCATGCCAGCGTTCGACAGCCTGGCTCAGGAGGAAGCCCCGGGCCAGCAGGCGCTCGAGTCGGGCCTTGTCGATCACGCGGTGGCAATCGCCGAGGAGCTGGTCGGCTGCAGGGGCCAGAAAATCGGCGGGCTTCGCTCCCAGCTCGAGCAGGTGCTTGGCGAGCTTCTTGTACTCGCCCGGTGTGAGGAGATCGCTGGACTTCTTGCTGCGCCCGGTGATCAACGGGGCCGTCAGCAGCAAGATCGCCTTCGTGTTCGGCGAGAGCGCGTCAGTCATTGGAGCCCGATCCCGTCTGGGCCAGGGCAAGCGGCCAGACCACGCCGCTCTCATGCGAGCGCAGCAGCCAGGCGGCCACGGTGAGGGTCCACCGCGAATCCACCATGTCGTCTACCAGCAGCACGGGCTCGCCCCGCACCCGGCCGCGAACCTCCAGTGACCCATCAACGTTCCGTGCCTGCTGGGTGCTGTTGGCCATGGTTTTCTGCTCCGGGCGGTCATCCGTCCTCACCAGGACCGACTCGAACGCAAACCCGAGTGCACCGGCGAGCCGTCGCGCGAAATCCGGCACGAGGTCAGGGTGGCGCCGTGAGGCCACGCAAGTCACCCACGTCGGGGCCGGGTCCGGGCCCCATTGCTCGACGAGCTGCCGACAAGCCTCAACGAGATCATCCGAGAACCGACCGTCATGATACTTCCCGAGCCGGACCGAGGCCCCCCAGCCGGCATCGCCCCACACGCAGAGCGCCTTGCCCGGCTGGGCCTGGAGCTCCTTCGGGATGCGACCGGAGACGCCGTAGCGCGGCAGACCTCCGGCCGGCCACTGCTTCCGCGGCTCGATGGGCAGGCTCGTACGTCGCAGGAACTCGATCGCATCGCGGACGAGCCCCGGATCTACCGTGGTTGGCAGGGGCGGCAGAACCGGCTGTGAGAGCTCGCCGGGCGGTCCGTCGAGCGCCCGGATCAAGAACTCCATGTGCCCAGAACCCAGGGTCACGTACTCCTGCATGTGGCCCTGCTCCGCCCGTCGCAGCGCCGTGAGCCGCTCGGCGCGCGCCCAGAAGGCATCGCTCAGGTTCGCGGCGGTGAGCTGCCACTTCGCGCCCTGCTTGGCGATCGGGGCGGGCGACTCCAGCGAGAGCAGGTCGATGGTCTTCTGGATCCGCCCAAAGCTGACATTGACCTCGCCCATCAGCTCCCGCACCGAAAGACCCTGCGGCGCCGCCTCGAGTGCCTCGAGCACCGCACCGACCTCTTCGGGCGTGGGGAACGCGCTCTCGATGAAGTAGTCGGTGATGTCGGTCTCCTCCTCGCCGGACAGCAGCACGCCGTAGGCCGCATCGAGTGCGCGGCCCGCGCGGCCCACCTGCTGGTAGTAGGCCACCACCGAGCCCGGCGTCTGGTAGTGGATGACGAAAGCCAGGTCAGGCTTGTCGAATCCCATGCCCAGCGCAGTCGTCGCCACCAGCGCCTTCACGCGGTTCTCGAGGAGCGCCTGCTCGAGCTCGGCACGGCGATCGCCCGTGTCGCCGGTGTATGCCTCGACATCGATCCCGCGCGACCGGAGCCATGCGGCCACCTGCCCCGCGTCGCGAACAGTCAGCGTGTAGATGACGCCGTTGCCCGGAAGCGCCGGCACGTGCTCCGCGAGCCAGGCCAGACGCTCGGCCTGGCTCGGCAGGCGGATCGTCTGGAGCGCAAGCGAGGGGCGCTGAAGGTCTCCCCGAGAGATCGCCAGGTCGGGCCCGAGCACGGCCGCCAGATCCTCCATCACCCGGTCGTTCGCGGTGGCGGTCGTCGCGAGCAGCCGCAGGCTCGACGGGAGGGTGCCCACGATGCGCTCGAGCAGCCGGTAGTGCGGGCGGAAGTCGTGCCCCCAATCGGAGATGCAGTGGGCCTCGTCGATCACGAGCAGGGCAACCCGATCGGCGACCTGCGCCAAGACCTCTTCGCGGAAGCGCTCGTTGGCGAGCCGCTCGGGAGAGACGAGCAGGATGTCCACTTCGTCGCGCCGGATCGCGCGCTCGACCTCCTCCCATTCCTCCTGATTGCCGGAGTGGATGGTCCGGGCGCGTACGCCCATGCGCTCGGCGGCGAGGATCTGGTTGCGCATCAGGGCCAGCAGCGGCGAGATGAGGATCGCAGGGCCCAGACCAGCTTCACGCAGCAGCTTCGTCGCGATAAAGTAGACGAAGCTCTTCCCCCAGCCCGTCTTCTGCACCACGAGCAGCCGCCCGGCGCCTTCGACAATGTGACGGATCGCCTCCCCCTGCCCTTCGCGGAACACGGCATCGCGCCGCCCCGATCCCAGGCGGAGCAGCTCCAGGGCGCGCTCCGCGTCGTAGCGCACGCCCCGCTCGATCATGCCCACGAGCTCACGCCGTGGCCCAGACTTCGGACAGCAACGCCGCCTGCTCGAGCACGGTCTGCGTTGCCTTCTCCTGCTTGTCCGGCGGGTATCCGTGCTTGCGGAGGATGCGCTTGACGAGCACCCGGAGCTGGGCACGCACGTTCTCCCGCAGCGTCCAGTCGATGGTCACATTGTTCCGCACGGTCTCGACCAGCTCGCGGGCGATGCCGCGCAGGGTCTCGTCGCCGAGCACCTTCACCGCGCTGTCGTTCGTCTCCAGGGCGTCGTAGAAGGCGAGCTCGTCTTCCGAGAGACCGAGCGTCTCGCCGCGCGCGTTCGCCGCCCGCATATCCTTCGCGAGCTGGATCAGCTCCTCGATCACCTGCGCCGCCTCGATCGCGCGGTTCTGGTAGCGCCGGATGGTCTGCTCCAGCATCTCGGCGAAGGAACGGGCCTGGACGACGTTCTTTCGTCGCCGCGTGGCCAGCTCTCCCTTGAGCAGCTTCTGCAGCAGCTCGACCGCCAGGTTGCGCTGCGGCATGCCGCGCACCTCGGCGAGGAACTCGTCCGACAGGATCGAGATCTCGGGCTTCTCGAGCCCGGCCGCGGCGAAGATGTCCACGACGCCTTCGGGGGCCACCGCGCGGGAGATGATCTGGCGGACCGCGTGATCGAGGTCCTCCTCCGGCCGGGCCTCGCCGGGCGCGCGCTTGGCGAGCACGGCAGCCACGGCCTGGAAGAACGACACGTCGTCGCGGATGCGCAGCGCCTCCTCGTGCGGCACCGCCAGCGCGAAGGCCTGCGACAGCTCACGGACGGCACGCAGGCAGCGGTCCTTGCCGTTCTCCTGGGCGAGGATGTGCTCCTGGGCCGGCGGCAGCAGGCCGAGCCGCTCCTGCGGTGTGCCGGTGGTCCACTTGCCACGGTCGAAGCCGTGGAAGAGCCCGCAGCAGACCTCGTACTTCTCCAGCATCACGGCCACGGCTTCGTCCTGGTCGAGGGCCGTGCGCCCGGTGCCGCCACTCTCGGTGTAGGTCGCGAGCGCCCGCTTCAGCTCGTGCGCCAGCCCCAGATAGTCCACGACGAGCCCGCCGAGCTTGCGCTCGAACACCCGGTTGACGCGCGCGATCGCCTGCATCAGCCCATGCCCGCGCATCGGCTTGTCCACGTACATCGTGTGCAGGCTCGGCGCGTCGAAGCCGGTGAGCCACATGTCGCGCACGAGCACCATGCGCAGCGGATCCGCGGGGTCGCGGAAACGGTTGGCCAGCGCCTCGCGCCGGGGCTTGTTGCGGATGTGCTTCTGCCACTCGACCGGATCGGAGGCCGAGCCGGTCATGACGACCTTGATGGCGCCCCGCTCATCGGAAACGCCGTCCTCGTCGCCCGCCCAATCGGGCCGCAGCTTGACGATCTCGTCGTACAGCTCGACGCAGATGCGCCGGCTCATGCACACGACCATGGCCTTGCCGTCCCTCGCGTCCAGCCGCTTCTCGAAGTGCTCGACGATGTCGCGCGCCACGATCTCCAGCCGCTTCTGTGAGCCCACCACGGCTTCGAGCTGCGCCCACTTGGTCTTGAGCTTCTCCTTGCGCTCGACCTCCTCGCCCTCGGTGGCTTCCTCGAAGTCGGGGTCGATCCTCGGCCGTTCCGCCTCATCGAGCGCCAGCTTCGCAAGCCGGCTCTCGTAGTAGATCGGCACCGTGGCGCCGTCCTCCACCGCACGCTGGATGTCGTAGACGCTGATGTAGCCGCCGAACACGGCGCGCGTGTTGGCGTCCTGCAGCTCGATCGGCGTGCCGGTGAAGCCGATGAACGAGGCGTGCGGTAGGGCATCGCGCATGTGGCGCGCGTAGCCGTCGATGAAGTCGTACTGACTGCGGTGCGCCTCGTCGGCGATCACCACGATGTTGCGGCGCTCCGAGAGTGTCGGGTGCCGGTCGCCTTTCTCCTCGGGGAAGAACTTGTGGATGGTCGTGAAGACCACGCCGCCCGCCTGCACCGCGAGCAGCTCGCGCAGATGCGCGCGGCTCTCGGCCTGCACCGGCGGCTGTCGCAGCAGGTCCTGGCAGCGTGAGAAGGTGCCGAAGAGCTGGTCGTCGAGGTCGTTGCGATCGGTGAGCACCACGATCGTCGGGTTCTCCATCGCCGGCTCGCGAACGATGCGGCCGGCGTAGAAGGCCATGGTCAGGCTCTTTCCCGAGCCCTGGGTGTGCCAGACCACGCCGACGCGCCGGTCGCCGGGCTTGCCGCCCGGCCTGCGCCCCGCCTCGTAGCGCCCGCCGCCCTCGGCCACGTGATCCGCGCGCGCCAGCTCGGCGGCCCGCAGCGTCTCGCCCACCGCCACCTGCACGGCGTGGAACTGGTGGTAGCCCGCCATCTTCTTGACGACGCGGCCGCCGTCGTCCTCGAACACGATGAAGTCACGCACCAGATCCAGGAAGCGCCGCGGCGCCAGCAACCCCTCGATCACGACCTGGAGCTCGGGCACGTGCGCGTCGGCCACCGCCTCGCCCGATATCGTGCGCCAGGGCTTGAACCACTCCTGACCGGCCGAGAGCGTCCCGACGCGGGCTTCGACACCGTCCGACACGACCAGCACGGCGTTGGTCGCGAAGAGTGCCGGCAGCTCGGACTTGTAGGTCTGAAGCTGCTGGAAGGCGGTCCAGATCGTGGCATCCTCGCTGGCGGCGTTCTTGAGCTCCAGCACCGCGAGTGGCAGGCCGTTGACGAACAGCACGACGTCCGGTCGGCGCGTGTGCCTGTTCTCGACCACCGTGAACTGGTTGACCGCCAGCCAGTCGTTGGCCTGTACGTCCTCGAATCCGATCACGCGCGCCTGCGCGCCACGGATCGCACCGTCGGCGTCGCGGTACTCGACCGTCACACCGTCCACCAGCAGCCGGTGCAGTGCCCGGTTGCGCTGGATCAGCTCCGCGCCTTCGGGACGCGACAGTCTGCGGAAGGCGTCCTCCAGCGCTTCGGTAGGGAGGTCGGGATTGAGGCGCGTGAGCGCGTCGCGCAGCCGGTGGGCGAGGACCACCTCGCCGTAGTCGGCGCGCTCGGCGGCGGGCATGTCGGGGGCGATGACGGGGCCGTGGGCGACCTGCCAGCCGCCGGCCTCCAGCCAGGCGAGGGCGGCCTGCTCGACGGTTGATTCGGTGAAGTGCCCGCTCATTGCTTGCGGCCACCTCCATTGCGCTTCGCCCAGATCTTATCGGCGCTCTCATGCTGCAGTGCTTGCTTGACCTCGTCGATGGCCCTCGGGGAATAGCGCTTGAACACAGCCTTGCCGATCTTGATTTCCTTGTAGCACTCAGCCTTGTCGCGAAGACCGAGATAATCAACCACCGCGACCGCCTTCGGCATCGTCAATCCAACCTTCTCGGCGAGCTGCTTCGCGCCGAGACTGTAGAACCCCAGTTCATCGACGCGCTTTACGGCGACGACCGACGCACCTGGGGTTCCCTCGGCCACCAGCTGAATGGGAATGCCCTCCTTCTTCGACAATCGCAGAGACAGGCTCGGTCCCGTGCCATCCGCCGCGATCTCAACCGCCACTGCACCGCGGAACACCTTTTCCCATGCGCGACCCTGCAAAACCTCTTTGCCGATCCGTCGTAGGTCTCCATCGCTGGGCTGGCCCTTCTCGCCCTGGATCGTCGCGTCCAGGATCGCCAGCGGACGAAGTCGGGCCAAGGCTTCAACGTGACGACGTCGACCTGGCTTCAAGAGCTTCTTGATCTCGGCAACCTCGGATTCAAACAGGGTCGCTAGGTCCGTGGGGGGCGCCGTCGAGACCGGGAGCACGCGTGCCGGCAATTCGCCTGCAAAGTCCTGGTCGAACACGTTCTTCAAGAGGTCACGGAACAGCGTGACGCCCGACTGCACGTGCACGTAGAGCTGACCTTCGGAGATATCGAGCAAGTGATGCTGTGCGGCATCGCGCAGGCCGTTGAGCGTCTGAAGTACGAGGGCCTGCTCCTCGGTCAGGTACCTGATCTTGCCGTCGCTGAGCGACCGTCGTACGCAGGCGTCGAAGCCGATTGTCTCCTTGGCCCGCTTCTCACGGATGCGTCCTCCTCGGTGCAGGATCGCGGCCTTCATCAGCATCTCGAAGCCATGATCGAGCTGGATCAGTGTGCTGCTGACTCGACCCCGATCATGAGGGCGGTTGAAAATCTCGATGGCCAGGACCAGCGAGTCGCTCGCCTTGGCCAGGAGCAGTTTCGCCTCACGCTTCATTCTGCGCCTATCCCGGCGACCCGCTCTGGGTTGTTCACTCGCAGCTCGCCGGAGATGAGCTTGGGCAGCAGTGTGTCGCGCAGGGCGGCGAGGGTGCGAGAGTCGACTTTGCGCCGCCAAAGCGATTCGATCATTGGCGCGAGGTGCTCACTCATTGCTCCCAGGAGTTGCGCAGGCGGCACCGCGAGCTTGGCGTCAGATAGGTGGTGACGCTGGATATGGCCCATCGTGGTCGCCTTACCTGCGGCGATGTGACGGAAGTCGTCAAGATGCGCGTGCACTCCGAGGTAGCAGAGCCAGCGCGGGTACGTCGCCGATGTGACCTTGAACAGGTGTTGGTTCAGCGCGCCCTCACCTCCCGCCCACAACACGGACTCAAGGGATCCGGACCACGAGAAGAGGATTTCGCCGTCCTTCACGATGTAGTCCGGGTCCAGATCCGCGCTGGCGCGATCTGAGCCAGTGGTGTTGCCCGCGCGGAGCTGGGCAATCTTGATCACCGGCAGCGACCGATCACCAACCGGCGGATATTTCTGCAAGGCCAGTCCATTGAGGAAGCGTGCGATCTCGTCGAGGCTCTTCACCTCCCACCCCTCGGGGATCTCGCCGAGTTCAGACTCGACGAGGCGGGCGGGGAAGAGGTCGGCGAGGGGCTGGGGGAGGCCGGGATCGCGGCCTTCGGCCTTGGCGCGGACGGGGTCGAAGTCCACGAACCACGACTTGAAGAGCGCCCGCGCCATCGCCTCCAGCGTCTCGCTCATCCGCCGGTTCAGCTCGATCTTGTCATCCAGCGTGCCGAGGATGTGCGCGATGGCGCGTTGCTCGCCGACATTGAGTGGCGGCCACCAGAGTCCCGAGAGCTGATCGGCCGAGACGTTTGGGAACGTCGACCCAGTGGCTTGAGCGAGTAGGCCGGGCAAGGAATACTCAATTGCTGCCCGGACGAAGGGCTGAAGGCGGGGGTCATTCTTGTGTCTTACCGCTGCGATGCCTCGACCTATTGCGTACTCCTGATCGGCCCAATTCATGCGACCCGTGGTCGAACCGCGAACGCAGAAGAGCAAATCGCCTGGTTTGGCACGCTTCCGCGCATCGGTCGTGAACTGAACGGGAGCTGGGTGGTCCGGCCCGTACTCAGTTGGTCCATTGAGGAGCGGCACCCCGACTCCATCGGTGTTGCAGGACTCGCCCGGGGGCGATTGCCCCATCACGACAATACAAGCGTCCGCAAGCCGCTTACCCGCCATACCCAAGCTCCTTCAGGTTGGCGGCGATGGCGGCATCGAGCTTTGCGGCCTCGGCCTGCTGCTCGCGCAGCGTCGCGGTGAGGCGCTTCATCTTTTCGTCGAACGGCTCGCCGTCGTCCCCCTGCGCCTCGGCGCCGACGTAGCGTCCGGGGGTGAGCACGTGTCCGTGCTTGCGAACCTCCTCCAGCACCGCGCTCTTGCAGAAGCCGGGCACGTCGGCGTACTCGCCCGCCTCCTTTTCGCCGCGCCAGGCGTGGTAGGTGTCGGCGATGCGGGCGATGTCCTCGTCGGTCAGCTCGCGGTGGGTGCGGTCCACCATGCGGCCGAGCTTGCGGGCGTCGATGAAAAGCACCTGGCCGCGGCGGTTGCGGAACTTGCCGTTCCTGCGGTCGCGCGCGAGGAACCACAGGCAGGCCGGGATCTGCGTCGAATAGAAGAGCTGGCCCGGCAGCGCCACCATGCAGTCCACGAGGTCGGCCTCGACGAGGCTCCTTCGGATCTCGCCCTCGCCGGACTGGTTGGACGACATCGAGCCGTTGGCGAGCACGAAGCCGGCCACGCCCGCGGGCGCGAGGTGGTGGACGATGTGCTGCACCCAGGCGAAGTTGGCGTTGCCCTTGGGCGGGGCGCCGTACTGCCAGCGCTTGTCTTGGCCTAAGCGCTCGCCGCCCCAGTCGGAGATGTTGAAGGGTGGATTGGCGAGGATGAAGTCGGCCTTGAGGTCGGGGTGGCGGTCGGCGTAGAAGGTGTCGCCGTGGGCGATCTGGCCGTCGATGCCACGGATGGCGAGGTTCATCTTGGCGAGGCGCCAGGTCGTGTAGTTCGACTCCTGGCCGTAGATCGAGATGTCGGTCCTGGCCTTGCCACCGTTCCCGTTGCCGTTCGCGTGGGCGCGGATGAACTCCACCGACTGCACGAACATGCCCGAGGAGCCGCAGCAGGGGTCGTAGACGCGGCCGCGGTAGGGCTCGAGCATCTCGACCAGCAGCTTGACCACGCAGCGCGGCGTGTAGAACTCGCCGCCCTTCTTGCCCTCGGCGCTCGCGAACTGCGAGAGGAAGTACTCGTAGACGCGGCCGAGCACGTCCTTGGCGCGGGCGGCCTCGTCGCCGACCTTGATGTTGCTGATGAGATCGATGAGCTGGCCGAGGCGCGTCTTGTCGAGCGCGGGGCGGGCGTAGTCCTTGGGCAGCACGCCCTTGAGCGCCGGGTTGTCGCGCTCGATGCCGGCCATCGCGTCGTCCACGAGCTGGCCGATGGTGGGCTGCTTCGCCTGCGCCTTCAGGTGCGTCCAGCGCGCCTCGGGCGGGACCCAGAAGATGCTCTGGGCGCGGTACTCGTCCGGGTCCTCGGGGTCAGCGCCGCTCTTCTTGTCAGCGACGAGCTTCGCGTGCTGCTCCTCGAAGGCGTCGGAGATGTACTTGAGGAAGATCAGGCCGAGGACGACGTGCTTGTACTCGGCGGCGTCCATGCTGCCGCGGAGCGCATCGGCCATCTGCCAGAGCTGGGCCTCGTAGCCGACGTTCGCGGCCGTGCCCTCCGCCTCCTTCTTGCTCTTGCGCCGTGCTGCCATCCCCTACCCCGCCTTCCGATCGTGGGTTCGTTCCCTGGCCCGACACCGCGACGCCTGGCTCATCGCCCGCCGTCCTTCTTCTTGCTGCGCCTGCCGCGCCTAGGGGCCGGCGCGGGAGGCGGAGGCTCGGCGGGTCGCTCGCCCTCCCCCGCCTCGACCCAAGCGTCCACCTCCGAGAGCCTGAAGCGGAGGAGGCGCCCCACCTTGCGGGCAGGAAGACCGCGGTTCTCGACCCAGCGGTAGATGGAGTCCTTGCCCACGCCGAGATGCGCGGCCACGTCGTCGACGCCGACCCAGCGCTCGTCCGGCGCCACTTAGCCGCACCTCCCGCACCCCTGCCAACGAAAGTCGGTCAGTGCAGACGAAAGTAGACATCCCCAGGCGTTTCCGGTCAAGGGCCGCTCCGCCGCGGGGTGGCCTTGACCGGGCGAGCCTCATGATAGACGATGCCTATCACGATGGCGCACGAAACGGGCGACTGGACGCTGACGGAGGCGGCGCGGCTCCTGGACGAGCCGCAGCACCGGCTGATCTACCTGTGCGAGAAGGGCGTGGTGGAGCCCGACCTCCAGGACGCGGAGGGCCGAGGCAGCAGCCGGAGGTTCTCGAGCCGGAACCTGCTCGAGTTGGCGGTGGCGTTGCGGCTGCGGGATCTGGAGCTTCCGGCCACGCTGATCGGCGCGGTGGTTCACGTGATGCGGGCCTTCGAGGCTGCGGTGGGAAGGGAGATCCGCGGCTTCCGGCTCCCCGAGAGCCTGCAGGCGAAGAACGCGCCCGACCTGCGCGTGGTGATCGGTGACGGGCGGCGCCTCTACTTCACGCTCGGTGCTGCGGGTGGACCCCCGAAGGTCTACGGCGGGATCGACTTGGATGGCTTGAAGGAAGGGACGACGGCCGCTGGCTCTCGACCCAAGCTGAGGCTCGTCAAGCCCGCGCCACCCCCTGGCCGAGCCTCCGGTGCAGATGACTTCGGCGGGCCGGAACGCAGCCGGCACACGCGGGTCGAGATCAGCGTCACCCACATCGCGCAGGACCTCCCTCTCGAGGTTTGACAGTGCTCTCCAGAAATGATAGACAATGACTATCATTTCTAGAGGAGCGGTGGCACGATCGAAGACGGCGGCCGTGAAGGTGAGGACGAGCCGGGAAGGACCCGCCCGGCCTGCCTCCATCGATCCCGCCGTGGCAGCGCTCCTCGACCACATCGCCGAGGACCTCGCTCGGGAGTACGTGCGCCTGATGGAACAAGCCGCCCGCGAGGACGATCGGGACGTCTCCACGAGTGGAGATCGGAGGAAGGCTTAGCATGCGTGCGGCGATCTACGCGCGGGCCTACGCCGACGGGCTCTCGCTCACGCGCATCGTCTGCATGCTCAACGAGGAGCAGGTGCCGGGTCGGATGCGCGCGGCAAAGGGCTGGTCTCCGGCCACCGTGAGCCGGCTGCTGGACAACGAGAAGTACGTCGGGCGCTGGGTCTGGAACAAGACGGAGAGCCGCCGCGACCCGCGGACGGGGCGCAGGCGGCGCTTCACGAAGCCGGACGCCGACTGGGTCGTGCAGGAGGACGACTCACTCCGCATCGTGCCCGAGGCACTGTGGGATCAGGTTCGGGTGCGACGCCAGGAGGTGCGGCGGAGCTGGCCCGGCGGCAAGGGCCGGCGCGGCTTCTCGCGCGAGCAGGGTGGTCGAGAGCGGCACTTCCCCACGCACCTGCTCTCGGGCTCGATGGTCTGCGGACAGTGCGGAGCGACGATCGCCCAGGTGAGCGGGAAGGCCGGCGGCTACTACGGCTGCCTCGGTGCCGCGAAGGGCGCCTGCGACAACAAGATGCTCGTCCGGCGGAAGCTCGCCGAGACGATCGTCCTGAAGGCGGTGCGCGAGCAGCTCAGTCGCGCCGAGCACATCCGCTACCTGCTCGAAGCAGGTCGAAGCCGAGGTTGCCAGGCTCCACGCCCACATCCCCGAGACGGTCCACACCAAGGAGGCCGAGCTGGGCGCCGAGGAGCGGCGCCTCGCCAACTTCGTCGACTTCATCGGCGAGGGGCGGGGGAGCCAGGCCCTTGGCAAGGCGCTCGTCGAGACGGAGCGCAGGGTCGAGGCCCTGCGCGAGGAGCTGGACGGCCTGCGGCGAAGCCGCGAGAAGGTGTTCCAGGCTCCTCCGGTGGAGTGGATCGAGGAACGGCTGGCCGGGATGCAGGGGGCGCGGAAGCGGCGGACGGACCGCTCGGCGATTCTGCTGCCGTCCTTGCTGGGGCAGATCCGCCTGGAGCCGAACCGGGGCCAGATCGGTCGGCCGTACTACGTGGCGCGAACCTCGCTCGACACGCTGGCGCTGCTCGCGCCGCTCCCGGGCCAGAACGACCCGGAAGGCGGTTCGAATTCTTTGCGATGGTGGAGGCGCCGGGAATCGAACCCGGGTCCGAATGGCGTCCAGCCAACGCGTCTACGTGCGTAGCTCCCGTTCGATCTCGGCGCGGCACATCACGAGAGCAGGAGGGCCGCGCCCAGCCCCACGTGGGTCTCGTCTCCGGCTACGGTCGGGCGGCGCTCCGGAGACCAGCCTCCTGATGACGCTCGCGACCCGCTAGAAGGCGTCGCGGACGAGCGTCGCGTACCTAGTTTCGGCTAGGCCGCGAGAGCGTAGTCAGCGTCGGCAGTTGTACTACCAACTTGCCACCTGTTTAGCGACGGTTGTGACGACGTCGGCACGCAGCGTTCGCCTTCGACCACCCGTCGAAGCCGATCGCCCCCTTTCTCGGGAACCGCGAGAGGCTATGGGCGGTCGAGGGGATGTCAACCCGACACGGCCCTGCCCCTCGGGCCGCACCCCACCCCCTCGATCCTGGCCTGCTTCCGGCGTGTGCTCGACGGCCTCGATCGGCGCTTCGCCTCGTGCGAGGCGCGCCTGTTCGACGGGCCACTCCGCTTGGGCCTGCGGGAAGGCGGCCAACCCCGCGCCCGGTGTCCCGGACCCCTTCTTCGAGCGCCAGGAGGCGGCCTGCTTCGCGGACGACGACCGCATCCGTCGGCTCGCGGACTGCCACGACAACGCCAGCCTTCGCGCGCTGGCCAACGTTCTGCGTGAGCACGGCTCGCGCACCGTAGGAAAGCGGCAACGAAAGCCCGGCGAAGATCGCATCTCTTGTAGGCAGAATCTAAGACACGACGCCACGTCGACCGATCCTCGAGGTCTCCCTTGGAGGATCGATGGCAAACTACACCGAAGTGCTCCGCAGGTTCGCCAAAGCCAGGGAGATCTTCTGCCAGCGAGGGAATCGCTTCCTGGGGCCATCGCACGCGAGCATCGATCCATCACATGGTGGTGTCGAGTGCGAGTTGCAGGTGTTGACTGCGACCCTCGAGGCGTATTGCAACGAGAAGACCACCTCGGTCTACTACAGCGTGCGCGATCCGCGAAGCCCCGTCTACGAGACAGCCGACATCTTGGTGGCAAACCCGACGATCGGGGCCGTTGTCATCGAGGTGAAGGGGCATCCGGTCCGTGAGCTCGGCTGGAGCGGTCGAGGCCTCACGGTCCGTTACGGGAATCGTCATAGGACGGTGTTCGAACAGGTGGACGGCAGCTTGAGATTCCTGCTCAGGAAGCTGGAGGAGCAGAGTCGGAAGCTCGAGATCCCATATCCCCCGGTCTCGTTTGCCGTGGTCCTTCCTCGCGTATCCCAGAAGGACTTGGCTGCCTGTCCCTTCGCGGACCAGCAGATCCCCTACGACCATCTCCTCTTCGAAGAGACGTTGGAGCCTGAGGCCTTGCGCAGCGCGCTAGCACGAGCGGCTCGACGCGGCTGCGAAGGTTCTCGACGACGGCTTCCCACCTCATCCCGGTCGATCGAGCTCCTCGACCGCACGCTCGGCCTTCTGCCGCCGAATCTCCGCGATCTCAGGAAGGAGCGTCGATCGGCTGGCGTCGGGGAAGAGATCGACCGGCTCAAGGACGGCAACTGTCTCTATCCAGACCAGCGCAGGATCGCCCTGCGTCCCCTCGACGGGCACCCGACGCTCGTGCGCGGCGTGGCGGGCAGTGGCAAGTCGATCCTCCTGGCCAAGGGCCTCGTCGACCTGTTGGAATCCCGCCATGCTCACGCAGAGCCTGGCGCCCCTCGCCCGCGGATCCTCGTGACCTGCTTCAACCGCGCCCTCGTCCCGCTGCTCTGCCGAGACGTCCATGCGTTTGCAAGCATGGCGCGACTCGAGTTGGACGCCTCGGACCTGACCTTCTCCCACTTCGAGGGTCTTCTCACCCGCATGGGGAAGGAGTGGGGTCTCGAGGTGCCCTCCTGCAAGAAGACCCCCGACGAGGAGCGCCTCCCCTTCGTCTTCGACCAAGTCGAAGAACTGCTCGATGGAGACGAGGCGCTCGAGCACGAGCTGCTCTTCGACTTCGTCTTCGTGGACGAGGCGCAGGACCTCCACCCGCAAGCGCTGCGCATCCTCCATCGTCTCAGCCGCCTCCACCCGAAGACGCAGGAGCGGGGCATCGCCTTCTTCTACGACGATGCCCAGAACCTCTATGGGCGCCCCCGGCCGGTCTGGCGTGACCTGGGCATTCACGTGACAGGCGGGCGCACCGTTGCAATGAATAGGAGCCGGCGCACCTCGAGACCGATCGCGACCTTCGCCTTCAACGTCCTGCTCGGTACGGCTTCCGCCGAGTCCGATCGTGTCGGCATGCGAGGATTTGCGGACGTCCAGTCGCTACGCGACAGCGATCAGTTCCTCGAGACCGAGAATGGTGTCGTCATCGAGTTTGCTCAACGACCAGGTGCCGCTCCGCTCCTGCACGTTCTCGAGAACGTGGCCGAAGAGGTGAACGAGGTCGTCACCGGAGTCCGGGACCTCCTGCACTGCGAGCAGGTGCGTCCCGAGGAGATCCTCATCCAGTCCGACTACGGCTGGCAGGCGCTCGAGCCGTTCCGGGCGGGTCTCGAGGAGGCCGGAGTGGCTTGCCGGGTACCGAAGAGCCGCAGGGACAGGGATCGTCTCGTGTTCGAGGAGGGGCGGCTGACACTCTCGACCGTCCATGCCGCCAAGGGCTACGACGCACCGGTCGTCTTCCTCGTCAACGCGCAGGGCTTCGGCACCGACCGCGAGTCGCGTGCTCGCTTCTACGTGGGCGCGACGCGTGCCCAGGTGAAGCTCGTCGTCACCGGCCACGGCACGCCCTCTGGGCTGCTCGCGGAGATGACGGAGGTGATACGGCGTCTGCCGCTCCTCGAGCCAGGGATCACCTGACGGGCGGCGCCTGCGAGACCCGACATTCGAATGCGCCCGCTGGGGGGCCAGGGACCGCTCGCGAGCTCCTCGCGCCCTAGCTAGATCGGCAGATCCCCCGCCGCCGGTCCGACGCTGCCGGTCTTGGTGTAGGCCTCGATCGCGCGCTGGGCGATCCGCCACTGGTGGACCTCGTCGGCGCCGTCGGCGAAGCGTGCCCAGCGTGCCTGGGTGGCCATCTGGGCGAGCGGCGTGTCGCTCGAGTAGCCGAGCGCGCCGTGGACCTGGATCGCGCGGTCGACGATGCGGTTGAGCGCGCCCGCGACGAAGTGCTTGGCCATCGAGACCTCGCTCTTGAAGTCCTCGCCGCGGTCCACCTTGTAGGCGGCGTGGAGCACCATGAGCTTGCACTGGTACAGCTCCAGGGTGCTGTCGGCGATCATCCACTGGATGCCCTGCTTCTCGCCGAGCAGCGAGCCGTGCGCGTAGCGCTTCATGGCGCGGTCGATGGTCATGTCGAGCGCCATCTCGGCCTGGCCGATCCAGCGCATGCAGTGCGCGAGCCGCGCGGGGCCGAGCCGGTACTGGCCGAGGCGGTGCCCGTCGCCGCGCCCGCCGAGGAGGTTCGCGCCGGGCACGCGCAGCCCGTGGATCCGCACCTCGCAGTGGTTGTGGCTTCCGCTCATGGTGTGGATGTCGCGCACGAACTCCCAGCCGGGGCTCGGCAGGTCGACGAGGAAGGCGCTGGTCACCGCCTGCGGCACGGCGGGGTCCTCCTCGGTGCGCGCGATCAGGATCGCGAACTGTGCGCCGTGCGCGCCCGAGATGAACCACTTGTGGCCCTCGATCACCCAGTCGTCGCCGTCCGGGACGGCGCGGGTCTGGATCAGGGTCGGGTCGGAGCCCGCCACCTCGGGCTCGGTCATCGCGAAGCACGAGCGGGCGCGGCCCTGGCAGAGCGGCCGCAGGTACTTCTCCTTCTGCGCCGGCGTGCCCCAGTGCAGGAGCGTGTGCATGTTGCCCTCGTCGGGCGCCTGCGCGTTCAGCGCGAAGGGCCCGAAGCGGGTCTTCGCCGCCTCCGCCGACACCGCCGCCATCGCGACGTGCCCGAGCCCCATCCCGCCCCACTCCTCGGGCATGTGCGGCAGCCACAGGCCCCACTCCTGGGCGGCCTTGCGCATCCGGATCACCTGCTCGACGAGCACCTTGCGGTCGCCCTCGTGCGCCGCGATCTCCTTCTCCGCCGGCCGCACGACCTGCTCGCAGAACTCGCGGACCTTGGTGCGGACGAGCTCGATCTCTTCGGGGAAGCGGAAGTCGATGGCCATCGGCGGGGCTCCTGCTGGGGATGGGCGGCCGAGGGTAGCCAGCCTGGCGCCGCGCACGTCCGGCGCTCCGGGATCCAGAAGGGCCCGCACGGATTGGCTCCCCACGGGGTCCCATTCTTCTGGGAGCCTGGCGCAGGCCCGATTCAATGCCTGCGCAGCCGCGGCCGATGAGTGCCGGGCCATGCCTCCGCCGCCGCCCGACAACGACGTGCTGCTCGGCCGCATCGCCCTCCACAACAAGCTCCTGACGCCTGCCCAGCTCGAGGAGGCCACCGACGAGCAGGGCCGCAGCGGCGGCCGCCTGCGCCTCGGCGAGATCCTGGTCGAGAAGGGATTCCTGACGCCGACGCAGCTCCAGAAGCTCCTGGTGGCGCAGAAGCAGGTGCTCGCGAAGCAGGCCGCGAAGCGCGCCGGCGAGGTGGCGGCGGCCCTGGTGCCCGGGCCCGAGCCGGGGGCGGTGACCGCCCGTACGCTGCCGGCGCCCGCGACGCAGGCGCAGGCGCGCCCGGGCGCAGCGCCCGCACCGGCCAGTGGGCCGGCGCCTGCGGCGAAGTCTCCCGCCCAGACCCCCCCGGCTGCCCGGCCCACCGCGCCGCCGGCGCCCGCGGCGAAGCCCACCGCCGGCGAGGCGAGCGCGCGCGGGGTCACGGCGCCGGCGGCGAAGCCCACGGCCGCCGGGGCCGCCGCGCCCGGCGCCCCGGCGGCCGCGCCCGGCGACGGCGCCGCGCGCGAGGCGATGCACGAGATCCTGCGCGCGGGCGTCGCGGCGGGCGCCTCCGACCTGCACCTCCACGGCGGCGCACCCCTGCGCTGGCGCCGCCACGGCGTGCTCGAGACCCAGGGCAGCGAGGCGCTCGACGCCGCCCGCGGCGAGGCGCTCCTGCGCTCGATCCTGACGCCCGAGCAGGCCGCCGCGCTCGACGCCGACGGCCAGGTCGACCTCGCCTATACCCTTCCCGGCGTAGGGCGCTTCCGCGCCAACGTCTACCGCCAGCAGCGCGGCCTCGACGGCGTCTTCCGCGTGGTGCCCGACCACCCGCCCTCGCTCCAGGAGCTGGGCCTGCCGACGACGCTCGCGCGGCTCACCAACTACCACCAGGGCATGGTGCTCGTGACGGGGCCCGCCGGCTGCGGGAAGTCGTCCACGATGGCGGCCTTCCTCCACCTCGTGAACGGCGAGCGCACCGACCACATCCTCACCATCGAGGACCCGATCGAGGTGCTGCATCCCTCGCAGCGCTGCCTCGTGAACCAGCGCCAGGTGCGCGCGCACACGGAGACCTTCGCCCGCGCGCTGCGCGCCGCCCTGCGCGAGGACCCCGACGTGATCGCGATCGGCGAGCTGCGCGACCTCGAGACCATCTCGCTCGCGCTCACCGCCGCCGAGACCGGCCACTTCGTGCTCGGCACGCTCCACACGAACAGCACGGTGCGCACGATCGACCGCCTGATCGGGGTCTTCCCGCCCGATCAGCAGAGCCAGGTGCGCACGATGCTCTCGGAGTCGCTGCGCGCGGTGGTGTCGCAGCGGCTCGTGCGCCGCGCCGACGGCCAGGGCCGCGTGCCTGCGCTCGAGGTGCTGGTGGTGAACAAGGCGGTCTCGAACCTGATCCGGGAGAACAAGACCTTCCAGATCCGCTCGATCCTCCAGACCGGCGCCAGCCAGGGCATGTGCCTGCTCGACACCTCGCTCGAGGGCCTCGTGAAGAGCGGCACGATCACCCAGGAGGAGGCGCGCCGGCACTGCGAGGACCCGAAGCGCTTCGGCGGCGCGGGAGGCGCGTGATGGGGAGCCTGACGGAGATGCTCGTCGCGCTGCGCGAGCAGGGCGGCTCGGACCTGCACCTCGCCGCCGGCCAGCCGCCGCGCATGCGCCGCAAGGGCTCGCTCGACCCGATCGAGGGCGCGGCGCCGCTCGACGACGCCGGCGTGCGCGCGCTCCTGCGCGAGATCGCGACCCCCGCGCAGTGGGAGAGCTACGAGCAGCAGAACGACCTCGACTTCGCCTACGGGATCCCCGGCGTGGCGCGCTTCCGCGCCAACTACTTCGCCCACGAGAACGGCGCGGGCGCCGTGTTCCGGATCATCCCCGAGGAGATCCTGACCCTCGAGGAGCTGGCGCTGCCGAAGGCGGCCCACTCGTTCGCCCACCTGGACCGCGGGCTCGTGCTGGTCACCGGCCCGACCGGCTCGGGCAAGTCGACGACGCTCGCCGCGATCATCAACGAGATCAACGAGGCCTACGCCAAGCACGTGCTCACGATCGAGGACCCGATCGAGTTCGTGCACCCGAACAAGCGCTGCGTGTTCTCGCACCGGGAGGTCGGGATCCACAGCCGCGGCTTCGCGCCGGCGCTGCGCGCGGCCCTGCGCGAGGACGCCGATGTGATCCTGGTCGGCGAGATGCGCGACTACGAGACCATCTCGCTGGCGCTCGCCGCGGCCGAGATGGGGGCGCTCGTCTTCGGCACCCTGCACACGAACGGCGCCGCCAAGACCATCGACCGCGTGATCGACGCCTTCCCGGCCGACGAGCAGCCCCAGGCGCGGCTCTCGCTCTCGGAGTCGCTCGCCGGGGTGGTGTCGCAGCAGCTCCTGCGCACCGCCGACGGCAAGGGCCGCTGCGCCGCCAACGAGGTCCTGATCCGCACGAGCGGCCTCGCCAACGTGATCCGCGAGGGCAACACGCCGATGCTGCTCAACATCATGCAGTCCGGGAAGGCCGCCGGCATGCAGACCATGGACGACGCCCTCCTCGCGCTCGTCCAGGCCAACCGGATCCGCCCCGCGGACGCCTACTTCAAGGCAACCGACAAGGCGCGCTTCGAGCAGTACGCGCCCGCCGAGTGATCAGCGCCGCGCGCCGGGCCCGCCCCGGCGGCGGGGCCGGGGCCTGGGCGCGGGGGCCGGCTCGGGCGCCGGCTCCGCCGCTGCGGCGGCGGGCGCCGGCGGCGCGGGCACCGGCACGCCGAGCGCGGGCGCCTGCGGCAGCGGCGCGGCCTCGGGCGCGGCCGCTTCGGTCGCAGCGGTCCCGGGCGCAGCGGTCCCGGGCGCGGCGGCCTCGGGCGCAGCGGCCGGCGCCGGCGGCGCGGGTGCGGGCACCGCGGATCGGGCCTGCACCGGCCGCCGCGGGCGCCCGTCCTTCTTCGCCGCCTTCGCCTTCGGCATCGGCGCGCCCGGGATCTGCGCCGGCAGCACCTGGAGCGAGGCCTGGATCGCCTCGAACCAGGGCGCGAAGCCGGCGTAGAGGTCGGCCGGCGACTCCTCGATCACGACGATCAGGCGCCCGTCGCCGGTCTCGATGAAGAGGTGCTCCTCGATCAGGGTGTCGCCGCGCTGGGCCACGCGCAGGCGGAAGGCGGGATGGCCCGCGAGGTCGAAGCTCGCCTGGTCGAGCACCCGGCCCCCGCGCACGTGCCCCTCCCCGTGGCGCTGCAGGTAGGACGCGATCGTCGCATAGCTGTGCACGATCACCTGGAAGGAGCCCTCGTAGTCCCAGGCGAGCCCGTCGATGGCGACCACGCCGCGCTGGGCCGGGATCAGGCGCCAGCCGAGCGGGACGTGCAGGGAGAAGCCGAGCCGGTCGTCGACGTAGGGCGCCACCGAGAGCTGGAGCGGCCCGGAGGGCGCCGCCGGCGCGGGCCGCTCGGGCGCCGCGCCGCGCGGCATCTCGGCGTAGATCGTGCCGTTCGGGATCGCGTAGAGGGCGCGCAGCGTGTTCGCGTCGGCCTGCGACAGGCGCGAGACGCGCCGGTCGCGCGCGACCTCGTACATCAGATCGGCCGGGATCGGGCTGTGGCCCTTCATGCCGAGCGCGTGCCCCATCTCGTGGAGCACGTTGCGCTCCACCTGGTCGGGCGGGAGCAGGCCGTGCTGGTCGGCCACGTAGATGCGGATCACCGGCACCTTGAAGCGCACGTCGAGCCGGTCCTGGACGATGCTGCGCCCCTGCACCCGGCACGCGCGCGCGAGCGGGGTCGTGCCGAGCACCTGCACGCCCTCCTCGGGGGCGGGGCCCGCGGCGCCGATCAGCTCCACGCGCAGGTCGGCGTCGTCGGCGTTCGCCGCGCGCTGGAACGAGACGGCGCCCGTGCCCGCCTCCTGCCAGCTCGCGAGCGCGCGCCAGGCCGCGTCCACGTACTCGGAGGGGTCCTGCGTCCGGAACTCGCTCTGGAGCTCCGCCGGGATGCTCGGCTGGTAGACGTAGACCGAGAGCGGGAAGCGGTCCTGGTCCCAGCGGCAGAAGACGATCACGTCCTCCCGGTGGCCGGCGAGCTCCATCCGGTGCGCCGCGAAGGGCAGGTAGTTGGGCTCGAGGAGCGCGTCGGCCCGGCCCGGACCCTCGTCACGGAACCGGGCGTAGTCGTAGCGGCTCGGGAGGAAGGGCTCGCGGGAGGGCTTGGCGTACGCGCCGCAGCCGGCGGCCGCGAGCGCCACCGCCGCGAGCGCCCAGCGCGCGCAGGGGCCCGTCACCGGCGCCTCCCGCGGCTCATCGCGCGCTCGATCTCGCGCGCCTGCTCGCGCTCGCGGATGGTGTCGCGCTTGTCGGCGCTGCGCTTGCCGCGGGCCAGGGCCAGCTCGACCTTGGCGCGCCCGTCCTTGAAGTAGAGCGACAGCGGCACGAGCGTGAGCCCTCGCTCCGCCACCTGCCCGGCCAGCCGCGCGATCTCCGCGCGGTGCGCCAGGAGCTTGCGCTCGCGGCGCGGGTTCGGGTTGTCGCGCCCCGCCTGCTCGTAGGGGCTCACGTGGGCGTTCACGAGCCACAGCTCCCCGCGGCGCACCACCGCGTACGCGTCGGAGAGGCTGGCCCTGCCCTGCCGCAGCGACTTCACCTCCGGACCGACCAGCACCATCCCGGCCTCGATCGTATCGAGGATCTCGTAATCGTGGCGGGCGCGCCGGTTCACGGCGACGAACTTCTGGGCGAGCTTGCGTCCCCCCTCCGCCATCGCGGCGGAAGGTAGCAACCGGGACGCGCGGCGGGCGCTACTCGCGGATGCGGTTCTCGGCGTCCACGAAGACGCGCCGCGCCTGCCAGCCCCGCGCGCGCTCCTCGGGCACGTCCACCCAGCTCGCGATGATGACGACGTCGTGCGGCTTGATCCGGTGGGCCGCGGCGCCGTTGACGCAGATCTCGCCCGTGCCCTTCCCGCCCGGGATCGCGTAGGTCCGCAGGCGCGCTCCGTTCGTGCAGTCCCAGATGTCGACGGCCTCGTAGGGGAGGATGTCGGCCGCCTCGAGCAGGTCCGTGTCGATCGAGACGCTGCCCTCGTACTCGAGGTTGGCCTCGGTCACGGTGGCGCGGTGGATCTTCGACTTGAGCATCGTGCGGGTCATCGGCGCGGGGCCTCCAGGACGCGGTTGTCGATCAAGCGGACCGCCGCCGGGCCCGCCGCGCGCGCCGGAAGACGCACGGCGAGGGCCAGGAGGGCGGGGCCCTCGAGGCGGGTCACGGGCGCGAGCGTCGCGGGATCGCGCAGCTCGGCGTAGTCGATGGCGGCGTGCGGTGCGCGCGCGATCTCCTTGCGCACGATCTCGAGGAGCGCCGCCGCGTCGCGCTCGCCGGCCGCGACCGCCGCCTCGGCCGCGTCGAGCGCGCACGAGAGCACGCGCGCCTCGGCGCGCGCCGCCCCGTCCAGGTAGGCGTTGCGGCTCGACAGCGCGAGCCCGTCCGGCTCGCGCACGATGGGCACCCCCACGATCTCGACGTCGAGGAGGAGGTCGCGCGCGAGGCGCCGCACGACCTGGAGCTGCTGGAAGTCCTTCTCGCCGAAGACGGCGACGTGCGGGCGGGCGGCCACCAGGAGCTTCGTCACCACCGTCGCGACGCCCCGGAAGAAGTGCGGCCGCGAGCCGCCGCACAGGGGCTTCTGGAGCTCCGCCACCTCGACCCAGGTCTGGGCGCCGGGCGGGTAGAGCTCGGCGGGCGCGGGCGCGAAGACGGCGCCGGCGCCCGCGGCCCGGCACGCGGCGAGGTCGCCCTCGAGGTCGCGCGGATAGCTCGCGAGGTCCTCGTGGGGCGCGAACTGGGTGGGGTTCACGAAGATCGAGACCACCACCGCCTCGGCGCGCCGGCGCGCTTCGGCGATCAGCGCGACGTGCCCGGCGTGGAGCGCGCCCATCGTGGGCACCAGCGCCACCCGCCTCCCGCCCGGGCCTGCGAGCGGGTCCTTGCGCTGCGCCTCGCTCCAGGCGCGCAGCTCCGCCACGGTCCGCAGCAGCTCCATCAGCGCGCCCGGTAGCAGTGCT
Source organism: Deltaproteobacteria bacterium (assembly GCA_035063765.1). Classification (NCBI taxonomy): domain Bacteria; kingdom Pseudomonadati; phylum Myxococcota; class Myxococcia; species Deltaproteobacteria bacterium. The sequence goes on along the minus strand of JAPSFT010000009.1, from coordinate 91,048 downwards.
CTTCGGCGGGGAACTTGCCGCTCGTCACCTCGTCGGCGAAGGCGCGCGCCGCCCGCGCGGCCGCCGCGCCGAGGTCGGCGAACTGCTTCACGAAGCTCGGCGCCCGGTCGTCGAGGCCGAGCATGTCGTGCAGCACCAGCACCTGGCCGTCGCAGGCGGGGCCCGCGCCGATCCCGATCGTCGGGATCGCGAGCTTGCGGGTCACGTCGGCCGCCAGCTCCGCCGGCATGCCCTCGAGCACGACCGCGACGGCGCCGGCCTCCTCGACGGCCTGCGCGTCGGCGAGGACGCGGGCGCGCTCGTCGTCGGTGCGGCCCTGGACGCGGAAGCCGCCCATGCGGTGGACCGCCTGGGGCGTGAGCCCGACGTGGCCGAAGACGGGGATCTCGGCGCGCGCGATGCGCGTGATCGCAGGGGCCGCGGCGACGCCGCCTTCGAGCTTCACGGCCTGCGCGCCGCCCTCCTTGACCAGGCGGATCGCGCTGCGCACGGCGTCCTCGGGCGAGACCTGGTAGGACCCGAAGGGCATGTCGCCGATCACCATCGCGCGCCGCGCCCCGCGCGCGACGAGCCGCGTGTGGTAGACGACCTCGTCGAGCGTCACCGGCAGGGTCGTATCGTGGCCCTGGACGACGTTGCCGAGGCTGTCGCCGACCAGGAGCAGGTCGATCCCGGCGGCGTCGAGGATGCGCGCGAAGGCGAAGTCGTAGGCGGTCAGCATCGTGAGCTTCTCGCCGCGGCGCTTGCGCGCGGCGAGGGTGCGCACGGTGACCCGGGACTCGTGGGACGAAGCGGCCACGCTGGCCGCCGGCGGGCGAGGGTGGAACGACACGGGCTGAACCTCCGTCTCGGTCCCTGTGGCCGGGATCCGAGCGTTGGCCCCACACCGATCTGTCATGCCTGCGCCGGCGCTGGGGTGAGTCGCCGGCGCGCTCTGTCGGACCTGCGGCCGCGATGGGGATCGCAACCTGCGAGACCCCTCGGGCAGCGGTCGCGAGCATGGGACGCGGCCCCGGACGTGTCAACGGGCCGCGAAGCGGGCGAGCCGGCGCCGGTCCTCCTCGCGCAGCACCTCGAAGCGGATGCCGGCCTCGCGCAGGCGGGCGCGCGCGGTGCGGCGGATCGCCTCGACCCAGGCCACCCGCCCGCGCGCCTCGATGCGGCCCCCTCCGTCGGGGAGCTCGAAGCCGAGCGCGAGCGTCTCGCCCGCCGGCAGGGGATGCGGCAGGTGCAGGCCGAGGCCGCTCGAGGAGACGTTCACCGCGTACTCGACCCGCAGCGCGCCGTCCCGGCTGCGGATCTCGACCGGCAGCGGCACCGGCAGGTCGCGGCGGCGCTCACTGGTCTGGCGGGCGGGATCCCCCGAGGGCCCGGGTGAGGGCGAGGAACGCCTCGGGCGCGAGCGCCTCGGCCCGGCAGCGGTGGTCGAGCCCGAGGCGGTCGAGGGCGGCATGGAGCTCCTCCTGGGCCGGCGGCGGCGCGAGCCCGGCCCGGAGCGCGTTCACGAGCGTCTTGCGCCGGGTCCCGAAGGCGGCCCGGACCAGCCGCTCGAGGTCCCGGAGCTCGTCCACCGGTCCGCGTGCCGGAGCGATCGGCGCCGCCTCGAGGGGAGTGGCCCGCACGAGCGTCGAGGTGACCTTGGGGACCGGGTGGAAGCAGGCGGCCGGCAGGTCGCGCACCCGCTCGAGGCGCACGCAGAGCGCGTGCAGCACGGCGAGCGAGCCGTAGTCGGGCTCGCTCGGCCGCGCCACGAGCCGCAGCGCCATCTCGCGCTGCACGAGCACGAGCCAGCCCTGCAGGCGCCCGCGCAGCGCGAGGAGCCGGCGCAGGATCGGCGCCGAGGCCGAGTACGGCAGGTTCGCGACCACCCGCACGGAGGGGCCGAGGCGCCCCGCGAGCGCGTCGAGGTCCACGGCGAGCGCGTCCGCGTGGAGGAGCTCGACGTTCGCCGGCAGGCCGCCCTCCTCGCCGAGCGCCCGCACGAGCCCCGCGTCGATCTCGATCGCCACGACGCGCGCGGCACGCGCGGCGAGCGCGCGGGTCAGGATCCCGAGGCCGGGGCCGATCTCGACCACCGCGTCGTCCGGCGCGATGCCCGCGGCGTCGGCGATCGCGGCCGCCAGGGCCGGGTCGACCAGGAAGTTCTGGCCGCGCTCGCGGTGCGCCGCCAGGCCGCGGCGCGCGAGCAGCGCGCGGATCGCGGCACGCTCGCTCACGCGGCAGCGCGCCCGCCGCGGGCCCTCATGCCGGGACGGGCGCGCGGGCGAAGGCGCCGAGCGAGAAGTCGTCGCGCTCGCCGCGCGCGAGCCGGCGCGCGCCGGCGGCCGCGATCATGGCGGCATTGTCGGTGCAGAGCGCGAGCGGCGGGAAGGTCGCGCGGAAGCCGTCGGCACGGGCGGCCGCCGCGATCCGCTCGCGCAGGCGCTGGTTGGCCGCGACGCCGCCCACCACCGCGAGCCGCCCGAGCCCCTCGCGCGCGAGCGCCCGGCGCGCCTTCGCGACCAGCGCGTCGGTGGCCGCGGCCTGGAACGACGCCGCTAGATCCGCGCGCTCGCGCTCGGAGAGGGCACCGCCCGCGCTGCTCCGCCGCTCGACCTCGAGCGCGACGGCGGTCTTGAGGCCGCTGTAGGAGAAGTCGAGGCCGGGCCCGGCCAGCATCGGCCGCGGGAGCGCCACCGCCTGCTCGTCGCCGGTCTCGGCGACGCGCGCCAGCGCCGGGCCGCCCGGGTAGGGGAGCCCCAGCAGCTTCGCGACCTTGTCGAAGGCCTCGCCGACGGCGTCGTCGCGGGTCTCGCCGAGCAGCGCGGGCGGCGCGTCGGCGCGGATCCGGTAGAGCGCCGTGTGGCCGCCCGAGACGACGAGGCCCAGGTAGGGCGGCGCGAGCTCCGGGTCGGCCAGCTCGGCCGACGCCAGGTGCCCCGCCACGTGGTGCACACCGGCGAGCGGCAGCCCGAAGCGCGCGGCGAAGGCCTTCGCGAAGCAGAGCCCGACCAGGAGCGAGCCGACGAGACCGGGCCCGGCGGTCACCGCCACGCCGCCGAGCGCCTCGGGCCCGGTGCCGGCCGCGCGCAGCGCCGCCTCGACCACCTGCGAGACGTGGCGGGCGTGGTCGCGCGACGCGAGCTCCGGCACGACGCCGCCGTAGGGCGCGTGCACGTCGCCCTGCCCGTGCACCACGCTCGCGAGCAGCTCGCGGCCGCGCACCACCGCGGCGGCCAGCTCGTCGCACGAGCTCTCGATGCCCAGCACCGGCCGGTCGCCGAGCATCGCCCTCACCCCATGCGTCGTTCGAGACGCTCCTGCTCGGACTTGCAGTCGATGCACAGCTCCGCGACGGGGCGCGCCTCGAGGCGCTTGAGCCCGATCTCCTCGCCGCAGCTCTCGCACAGGCCGTACTCGTTGGCCTCGATCTTCTCGAGGGCCTGCTCGATCTTGGCCAGCAGGTGGCGCTCGCGCTCGCGCAGGCGCCCGGTGAAGGCGAGGTTGATCTCCGACGAGGCGGCGTCCATCTCGTCGGGGAAGTCGTCCGGGTCCAGGTGCACGTCGCCGGTCAGCGCGCGCTTCGCGTTGCCCGCGAGCTGGTCGCGCTGCTCGCTCAGGATCTTCTTGAACTTCTCGAGGTCGCGCTTCCTCAACTCGCCCTTCTCCCGTGGATCCGTGGATCCGGCTCCGGATCCGCCTCCTGCCTCAGCCCGCTCCCAGCAGGTCGAGCTGCCGCTTCGCCTCCGCCGCCCGCGGCGAGCTCGGATACTCCTCGATCACCCGCTCGAAGGCCTTGCCGGCCGCCTTCGAGTAGCTCGGCCCGAGCTTCAGGAGCGCCTCGCCCTGGCGATAGAGGGCATCCGCCGATTTGTCCCCTTCCGGATAGCGTGCCACGACGTCGTCGAAGCGGAGGATGGCGGATTTGTAGTCGCCCTGTTTGAAGTGACACTCCGCCATCCAGTAAGCCGCGTCGTCCGCGTAGGGCGAAGTCGGGCGAGTTTGCAGGAAGCGCTTGAATCGGTCAATGCAGCCGTCGAGGTCGCCGGCGCGCCACGCGGCGTGCGCTGCGCGGTACTCGGCCACCTCCTCCGCGCTCGCCCCGGCCGCCGCGGGAGGCTCGCCCGCCGCGGGCTCCGCCGGCGCGAGCGCGGCGCGCGGCGGCGGCTCGGCGCCGGGCCCGGCGGCAGCGGGCGCCGGGGGCATCTCCGGCGGCGCGGCGCCCGGGGGCGCGGCCAGCGGCGCCGCACCCGGAGCCGCGCCCCCGCGCGCGCCCTCCGCGCGCGCCTTGCGGGCCTCCTCGAGCGCGAGGCCGGCGTCGTGCGACACCTCCTCGAGTCGGCCCTCGATCACGCCGAGCCGGCGTTCGATCTCGGAGAGCTGCGCGCCGAGGTCCGCGACGCGCGAGCCCGAGCCGCCGCGCTTCATCGCGAGCACCTCGCGCTCGAGCTTGCGGTGCTCGGCCACGGTCGCGCAGCCGCCGAGGGCCGCCGCGGCCAGCACGCCGCCCAACGCAGCGGCGAGCACGCGCGCCGGCGCGCCTCCCCTTCTCGCCCGTTCGTCGCGCATGCCTGCTCCTTTCCTCAGCGAGGGTACGGACCCCAGGCGGGCGCCGTGCTCTCGCCGCCACCCCGGGTGATCTGGCGCACGTTCTCGCCGTCGACGTCCACGACGAAGATCTCGGGGCGGCCCGTGCGCGTGGAGTGGAAGGCGAGCTTGCGCGAGTCCGGCGCCCAGCTCGGGTTCTCGTCGCTGCGCGGGTGGGTGACGAGCGGCATCTGGCCGTTGCCCTCGGGGTCGGCGAGCCAGAGGTCGAACTGCCCGCCGCCCGCGCGCACCTCGTAGGCGATCCAGCGCCCGTCGGGCGACCACGCCGGCGCCGTGTGGTAGCCCCCGAAGGTGAGCCGGCGCAGGTTGCCGCCGTCGGCGTCCATCACGTAGAGGTTGGGCGACCCGCTGCGGTCGGAGACGAAGGCGATGCGCTGGCCGTCGGGCGACCAGGTGGGCGACACGTCGATCGCGTCGTGCCGGGTGAGCCGGCGCGGGTTGCGCCCGTCGGCGTCGACGACGTAGATCTCGGGCGCGCCGCCGCGGCTCACGACCACGGCCAGCCGCTGGCCGCTCGGGTCGTAGACGCCGCGATACACGGGGGTTCCGGCGTCGAGCCCCTCGAGGATGCGGCCGGCCCGGAGGCCGCCGCCGCGCACCAGGCGGAACAGGTGCGGCGCGCGCTCGAAGAGATACGACATGTAGACGATCGCCTTGCCGTCGGGCGACCAGGCCGGGAAGCCGTTGATCGAGCGGTTGCGGGTGGCCTGGCGCGCGTTCGCGCCGTCGGCATCCATCACCCAGATCTCGGGCGTGCCCGCGGAAGCCTTCGCGGACCCGGCGGCCTTCGCGCGCGTCGAGACGTAGGCGATCTCCGTGCTCGCCACCCCGCGCTTGCCGGTGAAGGCCTCGACCACGTCGTCGGCGATGCGCTTGGCGATGCGCCCGGCGTCGCTCGCGCCGCCCGTGTAGCGCTTGTGCAGGAGCGCGGTGCAGCGCGCGACGTCCCAGACCCGGAAGTCGACCGCGATCGCGGGGCCGCCCGAGGTCACGCCCTCGACGACGGCGTCCGCGCCGATCGGGGCCCAGTCCGCACAGGCGAGCGTGCCGTCGAGCGAGGCGGTGCGGCGCGGGGCGAGGAAGGCGGCGGGGTCGAGGCTCGTGAAGACGCCCGAGAAGTCGAGCGCGTCCGCGAGCTCGCTGCGGAAGCGCGCCGTGTCGAGCCCCGCCGCAGGCCCGGAGGATCCCGGGGACTGCGCGAGGAACTCCTGCACGGCGGCCCGGAAGGCGCGCGCGTTGGGATCGGTCACGACCACGGTCGGCCGCTCGTCCTGCGCGCGGGCGGCCGCGGCGGCGGCGAGCAGGGCCAGTGCGGCGAGCGAGGCGGCGGCGCGTCTCACCCGGCGCTCCCGGGCGGCGTGAACTCGAAGCGCCACTCGCCGGACTCGGGCGGCGGCGGCAGCGGGCTCGCCTTCTGGATCGCGCGCACGACGCTCTCGTCGTACCAGGGGTTCGCCGAGCGCTCGGTGACGCGCGGCGCGCCGAGCACGCGCCCGCCCTCGTCGAGGCGCACGCTCACGACCGTGCGCAGCGCCGCGCGCTGGATCCCGGGCGGCAGGATCCAGGCGCTCTCGACGTGGAGCTTCGCGGCGCGCAGCCAGAAGGCGACGTCGGCGTCGAGCGGCTGGCCAGCGCCCCGCGCCGACGCGCCCGCGACGCCGGTTGCGCCGGCGACGCCCGCCGCGGGTGCGGCGCTCGCGACGGGCGCGGGCCGGCTCTCGCCGCGCTCGGCCCGCAGCTCGGCAAGCACGTCGTCGTAGGCCTCCTCCTCGCGCGGCGGCTTCGGAGGCTCGGGTGGCTTGGCCGCGCGGGCGGGCTCCGGCTTCGGCGGCGGCTGCGGCTTCGCGGGCTCGCGCGGCTTCGCCTCGGGCCTGGGCCCGGGCTCCGGCTCGGGCTTCGGGTCGGCCTGCGCGCGCTCGCGCGCCTTCTTCGGCTCGGGCGCCGGCTGCGGCTTCGGCAGCGCCGCCTCGCGGCGCGGGGGCTCGGGCCTGGGCGCCGGCTTCGGCGGCTCGGGCTTCGGGATCGGCTTCGGCGCGGCCTGGGGCCGCGCAGGCGCCCGCGGGCTCGGCGCGCGCGCCGCACGCGCGCTGGCCGGCCCCGACGCCGGGGCCGCCATCGCCACCAGGTCCACCGTCACGACCCCCGGCAGCTTCGGGGCCCCGGGCCCCGGGCTCCAGGCGAGCGCGCCGAGCACGAGCGCGTGCGCGGCGGCCGACCACCCGACGAAGCGCCGCAGCTCCCGGCGCCGCGCGGCGTCGGGGTCCAGCCAGTCGATCGAGCGCCTCCGCGAGCGGTCGCGCAACAGCGTCGGATCCTCCCGCTCCCCGGTCTCAGGGCTCGGGCTCGGTCACGATGCCGAGCCGGGTGGCGCCCGCGCCGCGGGCCGCGGCCATGGCCTGGACGACCAGGCCGTAGGGGGCTTCGCGGTCGGCGCGCAGGTAGAGCTCCTTGTCGCCCCGGGCCGCGAACACCGCCCCGAGCTTCGCCTCGAGGCCGTCGAGCGCGATCTCCTCGCGGGCCAGGAAGGTGCGGCCGTCGCGCTGCACGGTCAGCACCAGCGGCTCCTCGGACAGGCGCAGGGGCTGGGTGGTGGTCTCGGGCAGGTCCACGTCCATGCCCTGCTGCATGAGCGGCGCCGTCACCATGAAGATCACGAGCAGCACCAGCATCACGTCCACGAAGGGCGTGACGTTGATCTCCGCGCTGAGGCCCCCGTGCCCGCCGCGCCGGACCGCCGCCATCAGCCCACCGTCGCGCGCGGGCCGCCCTCGGCCACGCGCGGGCCGCGCGCCCGCAGGTCGGCCTGGAACTGCGCGGTGAAGAGGTCGATCGAGTTGCCGAGCTTGCGCAGCTCGCCGACGTAGTGGTTGTAGAAGATCGAGGCCGGGATCGCGGCGAACAGACCCATCGCCGTCGCGATCAGGGCCTCGGCGATGCCGGGCGCCACCACCGCGAGGCTCGCGCTGCCCGCCTCCCCGATCTGGTGGAAGGAGGCGATGATGCCGACCACCGTCCCGAACAGCCCGACGAAGGGCGCGGCGCTGCCGGTCGTGGCGAGGAACTCGAGCCCGCGCTCGAGCCGCTGCGCCTCGCTGGCGGCGCTCCACTCGACGACCCGCTCGAGCGCGCGCTGCTGCAGCTCCCCGAGGCCGCCGCCGAGCGACTTGCCCGCGTAGCGTGCGATGCGCGAGAGCTCGCCGTAGCCCTCGAGGAACACCTGGGCGAGCGGGCTCGACGACAGCTCGCGCGCGGCCTCGTGGGCCGACTCGAGCGAGCCCTCGTGGTACACCTCGAGGAACGTCTCGCTATCTTGGGCCGCTCGCCGGAGCTCGCGCCACTTGAAGGCGATGATCGCCCAGCTGACGACCGATGCGATGGCGAGCAGGAGGAGGACGAGCTTGGCGAGCCAACTCGCCTGAAGGATCAGGTCGAGGATGTCGAGGCTCGCGAGACGTACCCCCCAGTGCGTCCCGGCGAGAACCAGCGCCATGTGCCTCTCGTTGCAGCAGACCTGTCGGATCTGGCGGCCGAGGGTAGGAAACGGGGCGCGGGCCTTCAAACCCGCGCGATGGAGGACGGATGAAGCTGTCGGTCGATTCGCACGAGCCGGCCCGCGTGAAGGCGGACCTGCTCGCCCTGCCCCTGCCCACCCTGGCCGCCGGCGGCCGGCTTCCCGCCCGCGCCGCCGCGCTCGACCGCGCGCTCGGGGGCGCGCTCGCGCTCGCGGCGCAGAGCGGCGACTTCCGGGGCCGGCGGGGCGAGCACCAGATCGTGTACGCGCGCGGCCGGACCGGCCCGCGCCGCGTGCTGCTGCTGGGCCTCGGCGACGAGGCGAAGCTCGACGCCGAGGGCCTGCGCCAGGCCGCGGGCCGCGCGCTCGGCGCCGCCGCCGGCCGCGGCGCCCGCCAGCTCGCGATCGCGCTCCCCGCGAGCCGCCGCGTCCCGGCCGGCCCCGCCGCCCGGGCCCTGGCCGAGGGCGCCCTGCTCGCCGCCTACCGCTCCGACCCCTGGCGCACCCGGCGCGAGGACGAGAAGCCGCCCGTCGCGCGCACCACCCTGCTCGTCGAGCGCGCCGCCGACCTCGCCGCCGCGCGCGAGGCCGCCGAGCTCGGCACCGTCCTCGCCGAGTGCCAGAACCTGGCGCGCCGGCTCTCCAACGAGCCGCCCAACGCGCTCACCCCCGAGGCCCTCGCCCGCGAGGCGCGCAAGGTGGCGGGCGAGGTGGGCCTCACGGTCCGCGTGCTCGACGTCGCCGAGCTGCGCCGGCGCAAGATGGGGGCGCTCCTCGGGGTGGGCCAGGGCAGCCAGCACCCGCCGCGCCTCGTCGTGCTCGAGCACAAGCCCCGGCGCGGCCGCACGCGGCCCACCGTGTGCCTGGTGGGCAAGGGCATCACCTTCGACTCGGGCGGCATCTCGATCAAGCCCTCCGCCGGCATGCACGAGATGAAGCACGACATGTCGGGCGCGGCGACCGTGGTCGCGACGCTGCGCGCGGCGGCGCTCCTCGACCTGCCGCTGCACCTGGTCGGGATCCTGGCCGCGGCCGAGAACCTGCCCGGCGGCGAGGCCTATCGGCCTGGCGACATCCTCACCTCCATGTCCGGGCTCACCATCGAGGTCCAGAACACCGACGCCGAGGGCCGGCTCGTGCTGTGCGACGCGCTCCACTACGCGCGCACCACCTGGGAGCCGGCCGCGATGATCGACCTGGCCACCCTCACCGGCGCCTGCGTGGTCGCGCTCGGCAGCGCGGCCTGCGGGCTCTTCGGGACCCACGAGGGGCTGGTCGACGCGCTGCGCCGCGCGGGCGACGCGGCCGGCGAGCGCGCCTGGCCGATGCCGCTCTTCGACGAGCACCGCGAGCAGATGAAGAGCCCCGTCGCCGACCTCAAGAACGTGAGCGGCAGCCGCGACGCCGGCGCGTGTACGGCGGCCGCCTTCCTCTCGCGCTTCGTCGGCGACGTGCCCTGGGCGCACCTCGACATCGCCGGCACCGCCTACACGAGCAAGGCCGGGCCCTGCCAGCCCTACGGCGCCACGGGCTTCGGCGTGCGCCTGCTGGTCCAGCTCCTCCAGGAGTGGCCGCGGCTCGGGCTCGGCTGAGCGTTCTTGCACCCCCCCTGCACTTCCTTATGCTCCGCGCCCGACCCTCGAATCGGGCGGCTCCGGCCGCGTCGAAGGTCGCACCACCGAGCGCCCGCGCGCGCCATGCGATCGCCGGGCGACAGAGGAGAGGCTCCGATGATCAAGTTCCTGGCGATCGGCGGGCTCGCTGCCGTGCTGGGCCTCCTGCTCCCGGCCGCATCCCAGGCGGCGGGCGATGCGGCGAAGGGCAAGACCCTGTTCGAGGCGAACTGCGCGAGCTGCCACGGCACCAGCGGCAAGGGCGACGGCCCGACCGGCCAGGCGCTCGCGGCCCAGGGCACCGCACCCCGCGACTTCACGAAGGCCGACTTCAAGTTCGACGCGGACAAGGACGGCAAGCCCGGCACCGACGCCGATCTCGAGCAGGTGATCAAGAACGGCGCCGCCGCCTACGGCGGCTCGCCGCTGATGGCACCCTGGGGCTACCTCGGCGACCCGGCGATCGCCGACCTCGTCGCGTACATCCGCACCTTCCACCAGTAGAGCGCGCCGTCGCGCGAGCCCGCTGGCGCGCGGGCCGGCAGGCTTTGCCTGCCGGCCCGCGCGTTCGCTTGCGCTAGCCTGCACGCGTGACGTCGAACGATCCCCCCGAGCGCCGGGATCCTCCGGCGTCGCCGGCCGCAACGCTCGCACCCCCGGCGCCGGGTCTGCCTGCGCTGCCCGCCGCGGACCGCGACGTCGGCCCCGCCGACGCCCTCGGCCGCTACATGGCCGAGCTCCGCCACCACGCGCCGATCCCGCGCGAGGAGGAGCACGCCCTCGCGCTGCGCTGGGTCGAGCACGGCGACGTCGAGGCCGCGCGCCGGCTGGTGCTCGCGAACCTGCGGCTGGTCGTGAAGATCGCGATGGAGTACCGCCGCACCTGGACGAACCTCCTCGACCTGGTGCAGGAGGGCAACGTCGGCCTGCTCCAGGCGGTGCAGCGCTTCGATCCCTACCAGGGCGTCAAGCTCTCCTCCTACGCCGCCTACTGGATCCGCGCCTACATCCTCAAGTACCTGCTCGACAACATCCGGCTCGTGCGGCTCGGCACCACGCGGGCCCAGCGCAAGCTCTTCTTCCGGCTCAACAAGGAGAAGCGCGAGCTCGAGCGGCAGGGCTTCGAGGTGGAGCCGCGCCTGATCGCCGAGCGGCTCGACGTGAGCGAGGAGGACGTGCGCGAGATGGAGCAGCGCCTCGGCCAGGGCGATCTCTCGATCGACGCGCCGGTCGGCGACGAAGAGGGCAGCGCCACCTTCGGCGACTTCCTCGCCTCCGGCGTGCGCTCGGCCGAGCAGAACGTGGCCGACGAGGAGCTGCGCCGGGTCTTCCTCGAGAAGGTCCGCGAGTTCGCCGCGACGCTCGACGAGCGCGAGCAGCGCATCGTCAACGAGCGCATCCTCGCCGAGGAGCCGCGGACGCTCCAGGAGATGGGCGACGCCTTCGGCGTGACCCGCGAGCGGGTGCGCCAGCTCGAGGCGCGCGTGGTGTCGCGCCTGCGGGACTACCTGCGCGAGCAGCTCGTGGACTTCGAGTACTACGCGCCGTCGCGCGACTGAGCGGCGACGGCTTCGACGTGGCGGCGGACGACCGCCACCGGACGGCGGAAGAGCCGGCCGGCGCCGAGGCGGTCGAGCCAGGCACGCCGCTCGGCGCGCGGCAGCCACGCAAGCCCGCGCCGCGAGTGCAGCAGCAGGCGCGGCGACCACTCGAGCCAGAAGAGCGCGCGCTCGAGCCGCCGGCGCCCGGCCGCCGGAAGCGGGCCGAGCGCCGCCACCCGGTCGGCGGCGGCCGCCTCCGGCCCGAGCCAGGCGTCGGCCGCGTTGTAGAAGACCCGCGCCGCGCGCGGCGAGAGCGGCCACGCGCGGCTCACGCCCGGCTTCGCTCCTCGAGGAAGCGCAAGGCCATCGCCGCGTGCAGCGCCGCGCCCTGCGCCATCGCGTCCTCGTCGATCGTCATGCGGTTCGAGTGCAGGGGCTCGCCGCGCTCGCCGGGCGGCCGCACGCCGAGGAAGACGAGGGCTCCGGGCACGCGCTGGAGCACGAACGAGAAGTCCTCGGCGCCCATCACCGGCGCCGCCATCTCGACGAGCGCCGCTTCGCCGAGCAGCTCGCCGCCCACCAAGCGGGTGAAGGCGGTGAAGCCCGCGTCGTTCACGGTCACCGGGTAGCCCGGGAGGACGTGCACCTGCGCCTCGAGCCCGTGCGCGGCCGCCACGCCGGCCGCCACGCGCCGCACGCCCTCGTGCGCCGCCGCGCGCGCGCGTTCGGAGGTGCTGCGGATCGTGCCGAGCAGGTTCGCCGTGGCGGGGATCACGTTGCTCGTGGTGCCGGCCTGGAGGCGCGTCACCGTGATCACGACCGGGTCGAAGACGTCGATCCGGCGCGTCACGAAGCTCTGCAGCGCGAGCACGATCTCGGCGGCCGCGGGGATCGGATCGCCCGCCAGGTGCGGCATCGAGGCGTGCCCGCCGCGGCCGTGGAGGTCGATCGAGAGCACGTCGGCCGAGGCGAGGATCGGGCCGGGGCGCAGCGCGATCCGGCCCGGCGGAAGCGTCGAGTCGACGTGGATCGCGAAGGCGGCGTCGACGGCGGGGGCGGCCTCGAGCAGGCCCTCCTCGACCAGGATGCGGGCGCCGCCGTAGCCCTCCTCGCCGGGCTGGAAGAGCAGCTTCACGGTGCCGGGCAGGGCCTCGCGGCGGCGCGCCAGGAGCGTCGCGGCGCCCGCCAGCATGGCGACGTGCGCGTCGTGCCCGCAGGCGTGCATGCGGTCGTCGTGGCGCGAGGCGAAGGGCAGCCCGGTCTGCTCGGGCATCGGCAGCGCGTCCATGTCGGCGCGCAGCAGGAGCGTCGGGCCCGCGCCCGCCGCCCGGCCGCGCAGGGTCGCGACGACCGCGCTGGTGGCGCCGCCGGTCGCCGTCTCGATCCCGAGCGGCGCGAGCGCCTCGAGCACCGCCTTCTGGGTCTCGGGGAGGACCAGGCCGAGCTCCGGGTTCTCGTGCAGACGGCGGCGCAGCCGCACCAGCTCGGGCAGGAGGTCGCGGGCTTCGTCGAGCAGGCCGTCGAGTCGGGTGGACATGGTCGGCTAGCGTAGCGGCGATGGCGGCCGACCGGGTGCGCAGGCGGGTGGTCGTGCAGGGACGCGTGCAGGGCGTCTGGTTCCGCGGCGCCACCGAGGAGCGGGCGCGCGCGCTCGGCCTCGCCGGCTGGGTGCGCAACCGCGCCGACGGGAGCGTCGAGGCCGTCTTCGAGGGCGCGCGCGAGGCGGTGGAGGCCGCGCTCGCCTTCTGCCGGCGCGGGCCGCCCGCGGCGCGCGTCGAGCAGGTGGACGTCGCGGACGAGCCGCCCGAAGGCCTCGATGGCTTCGCCGTGCGCCGCTGACGCGGGCGCGCCCGCGCGCCGCGGCGATCGGCTCCGGCCGCACCTGCTCGGCATCGACGACGGCGCCTTCGACAAGCACCGCGACCGCGACGTCCCGATCGTGGCCGTGCGTACCGAGGGTGCCGACCAGGTGGAAGGCGTGGCCCTGACCCGCTTCCCGGTCGACGGCGACGGCGCGACCGGCTTCCTGGCCGGCTGGATCGGCGCGCTCCGCCTCGCCCAGGGGCTCGCGGGCGTGGTCCTCGGCGGCGTCACCATCGCCGGCCTCGGCGTCGTCGACGTGCCGGCCCTCGCGCGCGCGCTGGCCCGCCCGGTGCTGGTCGTGAACCGCCGCGATCCCGCCGACCACCGGCTCGCCGGCGCGCTGCGCGCCGCCGGGCTCGAGGCGCGGCTCGCCAGCGTGGCCGCCTGTCCGGCCGCGTTCCGGATCGAGGGCGGGCCGTGGCTCGCGTGCGCGGGGATCGAGCCCGCGCGCGCCGCCGCGCTGGTCGCGGCCTCGCGCCGCAAGTCCGACCTCCCCGAGGCACTGCGCCTCGCGCACCTCTTCGCGCGCGCCGTGGCGACGGGGGAGTCGCGCGGGCGGCCCTAGTGTTCCGTATCCGAAATAGCTTTGACACGCCGGATCTTCCCTAGAGCCCATCTCGTGAGCCCCGGAGCGAGCCCGGTGCGCGAATCCGGCCCGGGCGCTACGGCGCCTGCGCCTGGCGCGGGAACTCGGCCTCGATCCCGGCGCGCACGGCGGTGTCGACGCCGGCCGTGTCGGTCCCCACCGCCGCGCGCAGGGCGGCGTCGGGCGCGGCGCCGGCGCCGAGCTGGTCGAGGAGCGCGGCGATCCCCGACGGTGTCGTGCGCGCGTGGACCCAGGCCGCGGCCGCGGTCGACTCGAGATAGGCGAGCCGCGCCGCCCCCTCGCGAAGGCCGCCGAAGCCGGCGACCAGCTCGCCGAGCGGGGTCCAGTCGCCGGAGGCGATGCGCTCGTGCAGGATCGCCCGCTCGCGGCGCGAGAGCGGCTCCTGCGCGCTCGACGCGCGCTCCGCGAGCTCGGCGAGGCCTTCGTTCAGCCAGAACGGCCGGTGCCCGCCGGTGCGCTCGGCGAAGACCGCGTGGACGTACTCGTGGAAGAGCAGCGCGCGCAGCTCGCCGGCCGGGTGCGCGGCCGAGGCGACGTGGATGCGGCCGTCGTAGAAGCCGACGGTCGGGAAGCTGAAGCGGTGCTGGTGGGCGGCCAGGTAGGCCGCCTTGCCGTAGAAGACCACGCCCGTCGGCTCCGCCGGCGCGACGCCGAGCCGCCGGCGCGCGTGCTCGAAGGCCTCCTCGAGGTAGCGGGTCACGGTGCGGGCGTAGTCGGCGCGCGCCTCGCCGAGGCGCTCGTCGTACTGGATCCGGAAGTGGGGGCTTGCGGCGGCGGCGAGGCGCAGCGGCCCCTCGGCGGCCTGCGCGGCCGCGAGGCGCTTCTCGTCGCCCACCGCGGCCAGCCGGCGGCGCGCCGACTCGCGCCAGTCGTCGTGCTCGTCACCGGCGCGCGCGAGGAACGCCTCCAGGTGTCGCTGCGAGGAGTCGAGGCGCCCGCGCTGGCGGTCGAGGAGCGCCAGGTACCAGTGCGCCTCGACGTTGCCGGGGTCGGCGCGCAGCGCGCCCTCGAGCGCCGCTGCGGCGCGGCCGCTCTCGCCGTGCTGGAGGTCGTCGAGGGCGGAGCGCACGAGGCTCGCGGCGCGGTCCTCGGGGCGGCTCGAGCCGCGGGCCGCCGGCGCGGGCGCGGGGCCGCGCACGCGACCGCCCCAGAGCGCGTCGAGCCCGGCCCCGCCGCCGTCGCGCGCGCGCGCCTCGCCCGGGACCTTGGCGGCGTCGTCGGTGACGTGGGTGCGGCCCTCGCCGTCGACCCACACCCACAGCTCGGCGGCGGCCGGAGCCGCCAGCAGGGCGATGCCCAGGAAGGCCGACACGACCGCGTGCATGCCTCAGCCCTTCTTGACCGCCTCGGCGGCGAGGTGGCCGAGCTCCGGGAGCAGCAGCTTCTCCATGGCGAGCCGGATCGCGGCGCGCGAGCCGGGCAGCGCGGCCACGAGCCGGCCGCGCACGGTGCCGGCCAGCGCGCGCGAGAGCAGCGCGGCGGGCCCGATCTCCTGGTAGGAGAGCACCCGGAACAGCTCGCCGAAGCCCGGGATCGGCCGGTCGAGCACCGGCAGCAGCGCCTCGGGGGTCACGTCGCGCGGCGCGATCCCGGTGCCGCCGGTCAGGAACACCGCGGCGACGTCGTCGCGCATCACCGCCTCGTCGAGCGCGTTCTGGATCGCGCCGACGTCGTCGGGCACCAGCACGCGGCCGGCGACCGGGTGCCCGGCGCCCTCGAGCAGCTCGACCAGCAGCGCCCCGCCCGTGTCGTCGGCGAGCGTGCGCGTGTCGCTCACCGTGATCACCACCGACGGCACGCGGCGCGGGGCGGCGCTCCGGTGGGCGCCCGCGCTCGAGGGCTCGCCCGCACGCCCGCGATGCCCGCTCACGCGTGGTCGTCCACCCAGTACGACCCGTCGCGCGCGACCTCCTTCTTCCAGATCGGCACGGTCTCCTTGAGGGCGTCGATCGCGAAGCGGCAGGCGTCGAAGGCCTCGGCGCGGTGGGCGGCGGCCGCCACGACGACGACGGCCAGCTCGCCGATCGCGAGGTGGCCCACCCGGTGCGCGATCGCGACGCGCGCGCCCGGCCAGCGGCGCGCCGCCTCGTCGCAGATGCGCTCCATCTCCTGGACCGCCATCTCCGGGTACGCCTCGTACTCGAGGTGCTCGATCGCGTGGCCGCGCGCGTGCTCGCGCACGGCGCCGGCGAAGCTGACCACGCCGCCGGCGTCGGGCCCGAGCACCCGGGCAGCGACCGCCTCCGGGTCGAGCGGGCGCTCCGAGATCGTGCAGCGCGGGGGGTCCCCACCGGAGCCGCCCGACACCGGCGGCAGGAGCGCCGCCTCGTCGCCGTCGGCCAGCGGGGCGTCCTCGGCCGCGAGCTCGCGGTTCACGGAGATGCGCAGCCGCGGGCCCAGGGCGGCGATCTCCGGGTGCTTCCCGGCGAGCAGCGCGCGCAGCGCGGCCACCGTCGCGCCGGCCGGAAGCTGGACGTGCAGCTCCTTCGCACCGGCAAGCTCGCGGATCGGCCCGAACAGCCGGACGGTCACGCGCATGGCGGGCAGGCTACCCCACGGGCTCAACGAAGCCCACGGGCCTTCCGATAGGCAGCCCATGGGCAACGACCTCGAGTGGGTACGGCGCATGCGCCAGCAGGTGGAGGCCGTGATCGACCGGCTCCGGCCCGGGCTCGTGCTCGACGGCGGCAACGTCGAGCTGGCGGGTGTCGACGAGGAGGGTGCCGTGAGCCTGCTCTTCCAGGGCGCGTGTGCGCGCTGCCCGGCGCAGCTCGCGACGCTGCGCCTCGTGATCGAGCCGACGCTGCGGCGCGAGGTGCCGGCCGTCACGCAGGTGGTGCCGGCGGATCCACACTGAGGGCGCCGGGCTTGCGCGCGGCCTAGCCCTTCTTCATCGAGATCCGGCCGTTCAGCACCGCGCCGTCCTCCATCTGGAGCGAGCCGGCCTCGACGTCGCCTTCGACGCGCGCGCTCTTCTGGAGCACCAGGCGGTCGCTGGCGACCACGTCGCCCGTCACGGCGCCGGCGATCACCACCGTGCGCGAGCGCACGGTCGCGAAGATCTCGCCGCTCTCGCCGACCACGAGCGTGTTCTCGCTCGCGATCTCGCCGCGGAAGCAGCCGTCGATCCGGACGGTGTCCTTGAAGCTGAGCTTGCCCTCGAACTCGGAGCCCTGGTCGATGAAGGCGCTGAGCGCCTGCCGGCTCGCCGTCGTCGCCGGTGCCAGGCCGGCGGACTCCTGGGTCGTCCCCTCGTCGCCGCGATTCCCGAACAGAGCCATCTCGGTCCCCCCCCTGGATGGCCCGCGCGCAGCGCCGGGCCCTCTGGAACGTGGGGTGGGATCGGCCGGAGCGCGGGGCCACTTGAGGGCACCGCCCGTCGGGCCCGCTACCCGCCGGCGCGGGCGATCTCGCGGTCGATGATGCGCCGCACGAGGCCCGGCGCGAGCCGGGCGGCCCACAGGGTGGCGCGCGCGCGCCAGCCGGGGACGATCACGGCCCGCCCGCTCGCGAGCCCCTCGAGCAGCGCGTCGGCCACCGCCTCGGGCGCGAGCACCGGGACGTTGCCGGCGAGCGCGCGCGTCGCGGCCGGCTTCTCGCGGTTCTCCTCGGCGAGCTGCGGCGTGTCGGTGTCCGGCGGCAGGAGCACGGAGACCGCGATCCCGCGCGGGCGCAGCTCCTGGCGCAGCACCTCCGAGAAGGCGGTCAGCGCGAACTTGCTCGGCGCGTAGGCCGCGTAGCCGTAGATGGCGAGCGCGCCGGCCAGCGACGAGACGTTGGCGATCCGCGCACCCGCCGCGAGGTGCGGCAGCGCCGCGCGCACGACGTGGACGGCGCCGAGGTAGTTCACCGCGACGAGGCGCTGGAACTCGGCGGGCGGCGTGTCCTCGAAGCGCAGCGCACGGGCCACGCCCGCGTTGTTGACGACGAGGTCGAGCCCGCCGAGCGCCGCCACCGCCTCGGCGACGGCGCGCGCCGCCGCCTCGGGCTCGGCCACGTCGGCGGCGATCGCCGTGAAGCGCTGGACGGCGCCGGGCGCGGCGGCACGCAGCGCCCCTTCGGCCTCGCGCAGCGGCGCCTCGCGGCGCGCCACGATCGCGACGTGCGCGCCGGCGCGCGCGAGCGCGAGCGCGAGCGCGCGTCCGATCCCGCTCGAGCCCCCGGTCACGAGCGCGCGCCGGTCGCGGAAGGCGGAGGAAGGCATCGCCCAACGATGCCGGGCTTCGCCCGCGGGGGCCACTGCGCGCGAGAACGGTCCCGGAAGGCGCGAGACCCACCCCGCTGTTCGTTACAATGCGGCCACCCCCGGGAGGGACGCGGGTTGGACGTCTTCGACAAGTGCCGGGACTACGGCCAGGCGCGCAGCCTGCGCGCGGCCGACGTCTACTCCTACTACCGGCCGCTCGCCTCGGCCCAGGACCCCGAGGTCACGACCGCCGACGGCCGCCGGCTCGTGATGCTCGGCTCCAACAACTACCTGGGCCTCACGAACCACCCGGAGGTGAAGGAGGCCGCGGCCGCCGCCCTCGCCCGCTACGGCACCGGCTGCGCGGGCTCGCGCCTGCTCAACGGCTCGCTCGACCTGCACGAGGAGCTCGAGGCGCGGCTCGCCGCCTTCATGCACCGCGAGGCCGCCGTCACCTTCTCGACCGGCTTCCAGGTGAACCTCGGCACGCTCTCCTGCCTGCTCGGCCGGCACGACGTCGCGATCCTCGACGCGCTCGACCACGCCTGCATCCTCGACGGCTGCCGGCTCGGCTTCGGCAAGCTCTACAAGTTCCGGCACAACGACCTGGCGAGCCTCGAGGCGAAGCTCGCGGCGGTGCCCGAGGACCGCGGCCGGCTGATCGTGGTGGACGGCGTCTACTCGATGGAGGGCGACCTCGCGCCGCTGCCCGGGATCGTGGCGCTGAAGCAGCGCTTCGGCGCACGCCTGATGGTGGACGACGCGCACGGCCTCGGCGTCCTCGGCGCGTCGGGCCGCGGCACGGCCGAGCACTTCGGCGTCGAGGGCGAGGTCGACCTCGTGATGGGAACCTTCTCGAAGTCGCTGGCGGCGATCGGCGGCTTCGTGGCCGGCGACGCGACGGTGATCGACTACGTGCGACACACGGCGCGCTCGGCGGTCTTCTCCGCCGCCCTGCCGCCCGCCTCGGCCGCCGCGGCGCTCGCGGCGCTCGCGATCGTCGAGCGTGAGCCCGAGCGGCGCAAGCAGCTCTGGGAGGTCACCGCCTACATGAAGCGCGAGCTCGCGGGGCTCGGCTTCGACACCGGCGACTCGGAGTCGCCGGTGATCCCGATCATCGTGGGCGACGACATGCGCGCGCTCCGGATGGTGCGGCGACTCCACGAGGAGGGCGTCTTCGTCAACTGCGTGATCTCGCCGGGCGTGCCCGAGGACCGCGCGATGGTCCGCACCTCCTACATGGCCACCCACCAGCGGGCGCACCTCGATCGCGCGCTCGACGCGATCGCCCGGGTCGGGCGCGAGCTGGGCGTCCGCTGAGGGCTCCGCGCGGCGGGACCACGGGCCCTCGCTAGACTGCGCGCGCCGATGGAGCGCTCCCCTGCCGACGACCTGCTGCGCCGTGCGCTCGCCTCGGGGCGGGTGCACTCGGCCTACCTGCTCTCGGGTCCCGGGGACGCGCCGCGCGAGGCGGCGCTGCGCTTCGTGCGCGGGCTCGCGTGCGAGGCGGCTGGGCGCGAGCGCCCCTGCGAGGCCTGCGCCTCGTGCCGGCGCTCGGCCGCGGGCGAGCCGATCGCGATCGACGGCGCCGGCAGGAAGGGCCCCCTCTACCGGCACGTCGGGGACCATCCCGACCTGCTCTGGGTGGAGCGCGGCGCCGACGACACGCGCGTGCGGATCGGACAGGTGCGCGCGCTCCAGGAGCGGCTGCGGCTGCGCGCCGCCCGCGAGGACGGCTGGCGGGCCGCGGTGGTCGCCGACGCCGAGTGGCTGAACCAGGAGGCCCAGAACGCGCTCCTGCGCCTGCTCGAGGAGCCGCCGCCCCGCACCGTGCTGGTGCTGGTGGCCGCCACCGCGAGCGGCCTGCTCGCGACCGTGCGCTCGCGCTGCCAGCGCGTCCCCTTCGCGACGCCCCCCGCCCGGCTCGCCGACGACCCCGAGACGCGTGCCCTCGCCGAGCGCCTGGCCGGCGCCGGGGCGCTCCGCGTCCCGGAGCTCCTCGACTGGGCGGAGGAGTACCGGGGAGCCCGCGCCGAGGCGGCGCAGGCCGTCACCGGGCTCCTCCACACCGCGTCGCTCTGGCTGCGCGAGCGGGTGGCCGCGCGCGCCGGCGCGGGCGACCTCGAGCGCGAGCTCGCGGCCTTCGCCGAGCTCCAGGCCTGCCGCCAGTCGCTCGCGCAGCGCAACGCGAACCCGCAGATGGTGGCGGAACGCGCGCTGCTCGCGCTGCACGGGGCGCTGCGATGAGCGGCCGGACGGTCTTCGTCACCACGCCGATCTACTACGCGAACGCCGCGCCTCACATCGGCCACACCTACACGACCGTGGTGGCCGACGTGCTGGTGCGCTGGCGCCGCCAGCGTGGAGACGACGCATTCTCGGTGTCGGGAACCGACGAGCACGGCGAGAAGATGGTGGAGGCCGCGCGGGCGCGCGGGGTGTCGCCGGCCGTGTTCACGGCGGGCGTCTCGGAGGCCTTCCAGCGTACCTGGTCCGAGCTCGACATCGCGCCCTCCCGCTTCGTCCGCACCACCGAGCCGGCCCACGTCCGCAACGTCCAGGCCGTGCTCCAGCGCGTCCACGACGCGGGCTGGATCGAGCAGCGCGAGTACGAAGGCCTCTACTGCGTCGGCTGCGAACGCTTCCTGACCGAGCGCGACCTGGAGGACGGCCGCTGCCGCGACCACGAGCGCGTCCCCGAGCGCCGCCGCGAGGTCAACTACTTCTTCCGGATGAGCCGCGAGTTCGCCTGGCTGCGCGAGCAGATCGAGCGCAACCCCGAGCTCATCCGCCCCGAGCGCTACCGCAACGAGGCGCTCGCGATGCTGCGCGACGAGTCGGGCCTCGGCGACCTCTCGATCTCGCGCCCGAAGACCCGTCTCGACTGGGGCGTCGAGCTGCCCTTCGACCGCGACCACGTCTGCTACGTCTGGTTCGACGCCCTCCTCTCCTACCTGACCGGGGCCGGCTTCGACGGCACGCGACCGGCCGACGCGCAGCCGCCCGCCTTCACGGCGCGCTGGGCTGCCGCCGAGCACCTGATCGGCAAGGACATCCTGAAGCCGCATGCGATCTTCTGGCCGATCATGCTGCGCGCGATCGGCCTCGCACCCTACCGGCGCCTGCACGTGCACGGCTACTGGAACGTCGACGACCGCAAGGTGTCGAAGAGCCTCGGCAACATGGTCTCGCCGCTCGCGATGCGCGAGCGCTACGGCTTCGAGCCCTTCCGCTGGTTCCTGCTCCGCGAGATGAGCTTCGGCCTCGACGCGGGGTTCTCGGAGGAGGCGCTCGTCGAGCGCGTGAACGCCGACCTCGCCAACAACCTCGGCAACCTGGTGAGCCGCGCGCTCAACCTCGTCGAGAAGCTCTGCGGCGGGGTGCTGCCCGAGGCCGGGCCGGCGGGCGACGCGGACCTGGCGGTCGTGGCGGGGGCCGATGCGGCGCGGGTGCGGGTCGACGCGGCGCTCGAGGCCGTCCAGCCGCACCTCGCGCTCGCGGCGATCCAGGAGTACGCGAGCGCGGTCAACCGCTACGTCGATGCGCGCGCGCCGTGGAAGGGCGCCCGGGACCCGGCCACGCTGCCGCAGGCGCGCACGACGCTGCACCACGCCTGTCTGGCGCTCGGGCGGCTCTCCGCGCTGCTGGCGCCCTTCCTGCCCGCCGCCGCGGCCGAGATCGCCGCGCGCGTCGGCGCCGGCGCGGACGGCGCCGTCGTGGCCGGCACGCCGGTGCGCAAGGGCGCCCCGCTCTTCCCCCGCGTCGAGCTCGTAGCGGAGGCCTGAGCGGGCGTGTGGATCGACAGCCACGCGCACCTGACGGCCCCCGAGTTCGGGGCCGACCGCACGGCGGTGCTCGAGCGGGCCCGCGACGCCGGTGTGTCGGGCTTCCTGGCCATCGGCGCGGGCTGGGGGATCGACGCCAACGAAGCCGCGGTCGCCCTTGCGGCGAGCGAGCCCGACGTGTGGGCCGCCGTCGGCGTCCACCCGCACGACGCCCAGGCCCTCGACGACGAAGGCCGCGCGCGCATCGCCGCCTGGCTCGAGCGCCCGCGCGTGGTGGCGGTGGGCGAGTGCGGCCTCGACCACCACTACGACCACTCGCCCCGCCCCGTGCAGCGCGCGGTCTTCGCCGAGCACGTGGCCTGGGCGCGCGCGCGCGACCTGCCCGTCTCGATCCACGTCCGCGGCGACGATCCCGCCGCCTGGGAGGAGCTGCTCGACGTCTGGCGCGCCGAGGGCCGCGGCGAGGTGGCCGGCGTGCTCCACTGCTACACGGGCTCGCTCGCCTTCGCGCGCCGCGCGCTCGACGCACGGCTCGAGATCTCGTTCTCGGGCATCGTCACCTTCCGCAACGCCGACGACCTGCGGGCGGTGGCCGCGGCGCTGCCGCTCGATCGGATCCTGGTCGAGACCGACTGTCCCCTGCTCGCACCGGTCCCGCACCGGGGACGGCGCAACGAGCCGGCCCACGTCGCGCACGTGGGGGCCGCGATCGCCCGGGCGCGCGGGATCCCGGTCGAGGAGGTGGCGCGCGCCAGCAGCGCCAACGCGCGCCGGCTGTTCCGGCTGCCCGCGCCGCCGGGGCCCGCGTGAGCGCGATCGACGCCGAGACGGGCGCGGTCCACGCGCTCGCCGTCCGGCTCGCGCGCGAGGCCGGCGCGATCCAGCGTGCCCGCTACGAGACCGTGCTCGAGGTGGCGAGCAAGAGCCGCCCGATCGACCTCGTCACCGAGGTGGACCGCGCCTGCGAGGCGCTGATCGTCGGCGCGCTGCGCCGCGAGCGCCCGGGTGACGACATCCTCGCCGAGGAGGGCGGTGCCCACGCCGACACCGGCGCGCGCTGGCGCTGGGTCGTCGACCCCCTCGACGGCACGGTGAACTTCGCGCACGGCTATCCCTGCTTCTGCGTCTCGATCGGGGTCGAGCACGACGGCCGGCGCCACGTGGGCGTCGTCTACGACGCGCTGCGCGACGAGCTCTTCGAGGCCGTGCGCGGCGGCGGCGCGCGCCGCAACGGCCAGCCGATCGAGGTCTCGAAGGCCACCGGTGTCGGCCGGGCCCTGCTCGCGACGGGCTTCGCCTACGACGTCCACGACTCCGCCGACGACAACCTCGACCGGGTCGTGCGTGCCGTGAAGCGCGCCGGCGGCGTGCGCCGCGACGGCAGCGCCGCCCTCGACCTCTGCTACGTCGCCTGCGGCCGCTTCGACGGCTACTGGGAGCTGAAGCTCCATCCCTGGGACGTCGCGGCTGGCCTCCTGATCGTCGAGGAGGCCGGCGGCCGGGTGAGCGATCTGGCGGGGGGCGCGGCCCCCGCGAGCGGACGCGAGATCCTCGCGAGCAACGCGCTCCTCCACGACGAGCTCGTGGCGCTGCTGCGCTGAGCCGTCGCGAGCCCCGCGGAGCAGGGCGCAGCGCCGGGATCCGTCTGCCAGGCGGCGCGCCGATGCCTCGCGCTCACCGGGAGTGGCAGCGGGTTCGGCGGCGCCGCGCCCCGATCGCGGCGAGCGCTGCCAGCGCGGCGGTGCCGCGCCGCTGCGCCCACGAGCGCCACCACCAAGCCACCGATGACCGCGATCACCGCCTCGGCCGTGGCGGCGAAGGCGCCGATCCGGCTCGACTGCAAGCGGATCGGCGAGCCCTGACGGCCACGGGCCGCGGACCGCGCCCGGTCTGCCTCTCGATCGCCTGGCTCGAGTCCGGCCGCCGGCGCCCGGGCGCTACCTTCGGTCGCGAGGCATCCGAAGACCTGTTCCGGCTCGAAGCGGGCCATCGGGATCCGCGGGAGGGACCGCGTGGCGAGGAGTCGGACGGCCATCGTGGCCATCGCGGCGGTGCTGCTGGCGCCGGGAGCCGGCGCCGAGCCGCTCCCGTGGATGGATCCCGCGCTCGCGCCCGAGACGCGGGCCGCGCTGCTGGTCGGCGCCATGACGCTCGAGGAGAAGCAGCAGCAGCTCGCCGGCAGCGCCCCCGAGCTCGTCCCCGAGCTTCCCGATTGCATGGGCGCGCGGCACGTGCGCGGGATCGCGTCGCTGGCCATCCCGACCCTGCGCATCACCAACGGGCCCGTCGGCATCGGCCAGAACGACTGCGTCGACCCGTCGGTCACGGGCATCGGGGCCTTCAGCGATCCCTCGTCGGCGATGGCGACCGCGCTGCCGTCGGCCCCGGCGGTCGCGGCGTCGTTCGATCCCGCCGTCGCCGGCCTCTTCGGCGACGTGGTCGCCAGCGAAGCCAACGACCTCGCGCTCCACGTCCTCGAAGCGCCGGGCATGAACCTCGCGCGCACCCCCGTCCTGGGGCGCAACTTCGAGTACTTCGGCGAGGATCCCTTCCTGGCGGGCACGATGGCGGTCGCGGAGATCGAGGCGGTCCAGGCCCACGGCGTCATCGCGATGGCCAAGCACTTCGCGGGCAACGAGCAGGAGACGAACCGGATGTTCGAGCTCCAGACCACCGTCGGCGCGCGGGTCCTGCACGAGCTCTACCTGTTGCCGTTCGAGATGTCGGTCCGGGATGGCGACGTCGCCGCGGTGATGTGCGCCTACAACTTCGTGAACGGGTTCCAGGCCTGTGAGAACCGGGAGCTGCTGACCGATGTCCTGCGCGACCGGTGGGGCTTCGCCGGCTACGTGCAATCGGATTTCTTTGCCGTCCGCAGCACGGCACCCGCGATGCTCGCCGGGCTCGACCACCACATGCCCGTTCCGACGCCGCTCCTGGTGGTGCCGGCGCCGTGGACGGCGGACGAGCTGGACGTGGCGCTGGCAGCGGGAGAGCTCCAGGTCGCCGACCTCGACCGGGCGCTCCTGCGTCGTTACACGAAGATGTTCGAGCTGGGCATCTTCGAACGCCAGCCGCTCGTGCAGGCGCCGATCGACTACGCCGCGGGCGGGGTCGCTGCGCGGACGATCGGGGGACACGGTGGAGTCCTGCTCCAGGACCCCAACGGGGTGCTGCCCTTCGACGCCAGCACGCTCGAGAGCGTCGTCCTGATCGGCAAGGCGACGCAGGTCTACGCCCAACAGGCGGTGGCCGGCGGATCCCGGGTCGGCGAGCCGATGGGCGCCGGAGGCGGCAGCTCGGACGTGGTGCCCGCCTACACGGTGTCCCCGATCGACGGGCTGGAGGACGTGCTCGCGGCGCTGGGCAACGCGTCGGCGACGGTCACGCTGATCACCGTCGAGGACGACAACAGCGACCTGGAGGCGGCGAAGGCGGCTGCCGCCGCGGCGGATGCGGTGATCCTCATGGCGGGCACGATTGCCGAGGAAGGCGCGGACCGCGTGACGTTCAGCGACGGGAGCGGCAACGCGGTGGTGGAGATGGGTGATCACCTCGATTGGTACGTGGCCAGGCCGAACCAGATCTCGACGCTGGCATCCAACCCACCGGCCGACAGCCAGACGGTGGCGATGATCGAGGGCATCCTCGCCGCGACCTCGACGACGGCGAAGCCCATGGCCGCGAAGACCGCGCTGGTGCTCAAGGACAACGGCGGCGTCGCGATCGATCCCGCCCTGCTGGGTCCAGCCGGGCCAGCCATCCTGGAGGTCTGGTTCCCCGGACAGGAGGACGGCCACATCGTGGCCGACCTGCTGTTCGGTGTGGTCGATCCGTCGGGCAGGCTGCCGGTCACCTTCCCGGTGGCCGGTCAGGGATTCCTCGACTGGGCCAGGAGCGACGCGTCGGTGTTTCCAGGGGTGAGGAACGCCTCCAACCAGCCCGAGGTCACGTACCGCGAAGGCCTGGAGGTCGGCTATCGCTGGTACGACGCCAACGGGATCGCTCCCGCCTTTCCGTTCGGCCACGGCCTGTCCTTCACGACGTTCGAGATCTCGGGCCTGGAGGTGACGCCGGAGGTCTCGGACGGCACGCCTCCGATCACGGTGGAGTTCCTCGTCGAGAACACCGGCAGCCGGCGGGGCGCCGAGGTGCCGCAGGTGTACCTCGGCCTGCCGGAAGGACTGGGCGAGCCGCCGAAGCGTCTGGTCGGCTTCGAGAAGGTGTGGCTGGACCCAGGACAGGTGGAGAGCGTGCAGATCGTGATCGACCCGGCAGCGGCGAACCATCCCCTGGGAATCTGGGACGACGCGACGCAGGCGTGGAAGGTCGCCCCCGGCCAGTACCAGGTCTACGTGGGACGTTCAGCCGGCGACATCGTCCTCGGCGATTCGATCACCGTGCCGGAGCCGGTGGGGTGGGCTCGATCCTGCGCCGCCCTCGTGGCCCTCCTCGGCAGCCGGCGTCTCCGCCGGTCACCGCGACCTCGCCCGATCACGCCGTGAGCCTCGCTCGTCTCGCGATCGGTGATCGGGGTGTGCACCCGACCGCGGGCGCACCGGCGCGCCCTCCCGGCCTTCGGCGCGGGCGCGGTGCGACCCTCGGCGCTACGGACCGGGGCGTCCCGAAGCGCGAGCCGCCCCGGCCACCTGGGGTGGAGACGCCCCCCTCCCCACCTGCGACACGGTCTGCCGGGCGTGTACCCTCGGCGGCCCCATGGACGACGCCGCCTCGGACTCCGCGCCCGACCCTGCGGGGCCCGATCGAGCCCCGGCCGGCGGCGGTGCGCGGCGCTGGCAGGCGGCCTCCCTCGTCGTGGTCGCCGCCGCCGCGGCGGCCCGGGTCCACAATGCCTTCGCCTTCCCCCCGCTCCACGACTTCGACGGCGCCGGCCACGCGCTCAACGTCTTCCGCCTGTACCAGGGCCGGCTTCCGGATCCCGCCACCTGGTCGGGCTTCCACCCCCCGCTCTTCCATGCCGCGGGCGCGGCGCTCTGGTCCCTCCTGCCGGCAGCGGTGCCGGTCCACGCGGGGCTCCGCCTGCTGTCGGCGGCGGCGGGCTTCGCGGCGCTCGTGGTCGCCTCTCGCGCCCTGGCCCGCTTCGTGCCGCGCGCCGACGCGGCGGTCGCCATCGCGCTCGTCGCGGGCTCCGCCGTCTTCGCGCTCCCGACGAGCATGCTCGGCAACGAGACCACCTGCGTGCTCTTCACGACCCTCGCCCTCGCCGCGCTCGCCCGGACGCCTGCCAGCGAGGACCCTCGCGCGTCCCGACACGCGATGGGGACGGTCGGGCTCGCCGCCCTGGCAGCGCTCGCCAAGAGCACCGGCCTCGTCGCCGTCGGTGTGAGCTGGCTCTGGCTGGCCTGGCGGGGGCGCCGCTCCCCCGCGCGGGCGCTGCGCCCGCTCGCCCTCTCGGCGCTGGTCGCGGTGCTGCTGCTCGGGGCCCATTACGGCCGCCTCCTGGCGCACGGCGGCTCGCTCCTCGCCCCCCTGAGCGGGTACGCGCACTCCGAGGCGATGCGGGCGGCGATGTCGGGGCAGCCACCCGGCTTCCGCTCGCTCGCCCACTACCTCCGGGTCCCGCGCTCGGCCCTCGTCGCCCCGTTCCACGATGCGCCGGGCATGGTGACCTCCGTGCCGGGGCTCCTCTACGCCAGCACCTGGGCCGACGGCCATGGCCGGCTGCTGCCGGCGAAGGATCCCCGGGTGGCGCGCGTGGCGGCGCTGCTCGCGATCGGGGGCCTGCTGCCGACCGCCATCGGGTGCCTCGGCGCCCGCGCTGCATGGCGCCGGCGCCACCGGCTCGGCCCGACCGCGCCGTGGTTCCTGTTCGCGGCGCTGCTGCTCGCCGGCTTCGTCGTGCAGAGCTGGCTGCTGCCCTACTACTCGGCGGTGAAGGCGAGCTACCTGCTGCCGGCGCTCCTGCCCTTCGCGCTCCTGCTCGCGCTCGGGACCGCCTCGCTGCCCGGCGGCGCGCGCGCCGCCGCACGCGCGGCCCTGCTCGCCTACGCGCTCGCCGCGGGATGGGCCACGCGTTGGGGCTGGTGGGAGGCGCCGCGCCCGGAAGCTCCCGCCGCCGCGCTCCCGGCCGCCCCGGAAGGGAGCCCGCAGGCGACCGTCTACGCCTACCTCCGGGCGCTCGGCCGCGACCCGCTCCGCACGCTGCCGCTCCTCACCCCGGCCGCCCACGAGCAGCACGGCCTCGGGGTGGGCACCGCGGCCACGGCGGGCGAGGCACGCGACGTCCGCCCGGAGGACCGCCTGCTCGGCTGGCTCGCCGTGCAGACGGGCGGGCCGGTCCTCCGACTCGCGGGCCGGCTCGGCGCCGGGGCGGCCTCGGTGGAGGTGGACGCGGACCGGGCGGAGGTCTCGCTCCCGCTCACCGCGCCGGAGGGCGCGCCCTTCGAGCAGCGCTTCTTCCTGGTCCGCAGCGCGCCGGGCTCCCCCTGGCGGATCGATCGGATCGAGCAGGCCGGCGTCGGCACGGGCAACGCGGTCGCGGCCTTCGCCGCCTGGCCGACCGCCGGCGGCAGCGCTCCGGCCCGGGCGCCCGGCACGCGATGAGGCGCTCGCCCTGGGCCGTGCCGGCCGGCGTGCTGCTCGTCTTCGCGCTGCTGGTCGGCCTGCGCGTGCATGGCTTCTCGCTCGCGATGTGGCACCAGGTGATCGACGGCAGCGAGCCGGGCGAGGTGCTGCTCGGGGCGCCCCGGTCGATCCGCTCGGACGACTGGAAGGTGCACCTGCCGCTCGCGCTCGCTCAGCGCGCGCACGATCCGCCGTTCCCGCTCGTGAACGAGTCGATCGCCCTCGGCCAGAGCGCCCTCGTGCCCTTCGAGCTGCCCGTGGCGCACCCGCTCGTCGCCTTCCGGCCGACCGTCTGGGGCTTCTTCCTGGGCGGCGACGTCGGGGTGGCATGGCTCTGGTGGTCGCGCGTTCTCGGGCTGTTCGCGGTGTGGTACGGCGTACTCTTCGTGGTGTCGGCCGGGCGCGCCGACCTGGCCGGGATCGGCGCACTCGCCGTCACCGCAGCGCCCTTCTTCCAGCTCTGGTCGTACTTCCAGTCCGCGACGATCGCGGCCGCCGGCGGCGGCGTGTTCCTGGCGGCCGCCTCGCTGCTGCGCGCGCAAAGCCGGGCCGGAATCGTCGCGAGCGGCGCCGGCCTCGGCTTCGCAGGAGCCTGCTTCGCCCTGGCGACCTATCCCCCGTACCAGGTGACCCTCGCCTGGCTGGTCGTGGCGCTGCTCGTGGGGCGCGCCCTCGAGCTGCGTGGCGAGGCTCCGTGGCGACGCCACCCGGGGCTGCGCCTGTTGGCGGCGATCGCGGCGGCCCTGGTCGTGCTCGCGGCGGTGGCGGGCCTCTACCTCGCGGCGCGCGAGTCGATCGAGACCATGCGGCAGACCGCCTATCCCGGCGCCCGGGTCTCGACCGGAGGGGGACGGACGCTCGCGCAGCTCACGACCGCGAATCTCGCCGCCGCCTGGTGGGCGGAGGGCTGGGGGCCGCTGCACAACATCTGCGAGGCTGCTTCGTTCTGGCTCCTGGCACCCGTCCCCGCCGTGCTCTGGCTGGTCCGCTGGGCACGCGGCGAGCGGGTCGACCCGGTCGCCGCGGCGCTGCTCGTCTACCTCTGGCTGCTCGGCGCCTTCACGGTGATCGGCGCGCCGGCCCTCGTGGCGCGGGCCACGGGGCTCTCGCTGGTGCCCGGCCCGCGCGCCGTGATCGGCATCGGGCTCGCCGATACGCTGCTGGTCGTCCGCTGGCTCGCGCGCGCGGAGCCGCTGCGAGCGGAGGAGCGGAGGCTGGGGCTCGGGGTCGGGCTCGCCGCGGGCTGGAGCGCCTTGCTCGGCGCGGCGGCGCTCGAGCTGGCTCGCGATCTCCCGGGCGCCCCGCCCCTCTTGCTGGGGGCCCTCGTCGTGGCGAACGGCGGGCTCGCGTGGCTCGTGCTGGTGGCGCGCCGGCCCCGCTGGCCGCTGGCGATCCTGGCCGCGGCTTCGCTCGCCGGCGCGATCTGGTTCCACCCCCTCACCGTCGGCGGCACGCGCTGGCTGGTCGAGAACGAGGTCTCGCAGCGCATCCTCGCGATCGACCGCGCCGAGGGTGGCCGCAGCGTCTGGGCCTCCTTCGGGCCCGACGAGATCGGGAACCTGTTCCGGATCCTGGGCGTCCGGTCGATCAGCGGCGTGCACCCCGTGCCCCAGCTCGAGCTCTGGCGCCGGATCGACCCCTCCGCCGCCGCGCAGGAGATCTACAACCGCTACGCCCACGTGAACCTGGTGGCGAGGCGGGTCGCGGGCCCGCCCTTCCGCCTCGTCTCCCGGGACGTCCTCGCGCTGCGGCTCGACCCGGGCGGGCCCGGACTCCGGGCGCTCGGGGTGACACACGTCCTGGTGCAGGGCGGCGAGGCAAGCCGGCGGCGTTTCGAAGAGATGTCCGGCTTCGAGCCGCTCGGCTCCGTCGGGAACGTGCACCTGTTCCGGGTCCGCGCGAGCGGCCCGGCGCGGAATCCGGGCTAGCATCGCCGCCATGCCCGTCGATGCCAGCACGCTCGAGCGCCTGGTGCCCTCGGAGCTCGACGGCCGGGACGTCACGGGCCGGCAGACGCTCGAGCTGCACCTGGAGCGCTACCGCTTCGCGGCGCGCTGCGCCCGCCCCGGACGTCTCCTCGACCTCGCCTGCGGGGTCGGCTACGGCACGCGCCTCGTGGCCGACGACGCGGCCGGCGTCGAGAGCGCCCTCGGCGTCGACCTCTCGCCCGAGGCCGTCGCCTACGCCCGCGACCACTACGGGCGCGAGGGCGTCGAGTACCGCGCCTGCGACGGGCTCACCTTCCGGGACGCGGCCGGCTTCGACACGATCGTCTCGCTCGAGACGATCGAGCACGTGCCCGAGCCCGGGCGCCTCGTGGCGCACCTCGCGAGCCTGCTCCGGCCGGGCGGCGTCCTCGTGGCGTCGGCGCCGACGACGCCGTCGGCGGACGTGAACCTGCACCACCTGCACGACTTCACCGCCGCCTCGTTCCGCCGCCTGTTCGCGGGCCTCGGCCTGCGCGAGGTCGCCTCGCTCCCCCAGGTCCAGCCCTACCGGCTCTTCGCCGCGCTCGGCCGCACGGAGCAGCGCATGGCGGACCTGCGGCCGGACCTGCTCCGCTACTACCTGCACCACCCGCGGGCGGCGTTGCGCAGGGCCGCCGCCACGCTGCGCTTCGGCTTCACGAACCGCTACCTGACGGTGGCGTGGCGTTCCGCCGGCCCGTGATCGTCGGCCTGCCCGCCTACAACGAGGCCGCCCGGCTGCCCGGCGTACTCCGCTCCGTCGTCGCGGCGATGCCCTCGGCGGAGATCGTCGTCGTCGACGACGGCTCGCGGGACGGCACCGGGGACGTCGCTGCGCACCACGGCGCCACGGTGCTCCGCCATCCCTTCAACCTCGGCTACGGCGCCGCCCTGCAGACGCTCTACAAGTACGCGCGCCGGCGGGGCGCCGACCTCGTCGTCCAGCTCGACGCCGACGGCCAGCACGACCCCGCGGAGATCCCGCGCCTCGCTGCCCTGGTCACGGGCGGCGCGTGCGACCTCGCGATCGGCTCGCGCTTCGTCGCGCCGTCCGACTACCGGATGGGGCCGCTGCGCAGCTTCGGGCGCCGGCTCCTCTCGGCGCTCGCTCGCTTCGCCGGGGTCGAGGTGAGCGATCCCACCTCGGGCTTCCAGGCGCTGAACGGCCGGGTGATCGCGCTCTACTGCGAGCCCTTCTTCCCGCCCGACTACCCGGACGTCGACGTGCTCGTGGCAGCGGTCCGCCGCGGCATCCGGATCCACGAGGTGCCGGTGAAGATGTACGAGAGCCCGCGCAGCTCGACGCTGCACGGCGGAACGCGCGACTTCTACTACGCCTACAAGATGCTGCTCTCGCTCTGGACGGAGTCGCGTCGATGAGGGGATCGCGATGACCGAGGCCGAACGCCTGGCCGACCTGCGGGAGCTCTTCCTCCACGCTCCCGAGTCGGGCGCCGCCCAGGCGGTGGCGCTCGTCTTCGGGCTTTCGCTCGCCGCCGGCGTGCTGTGGCTCGTCCGCCGGCGCACCCTGCGTGCGGAGTACACGCCGATCTGGATGGCGGTGGCGCTCGCGACGCTGGTCGTCGGCGTGGACCTCGACGTGCTGCGCTGGCTCTCGCGCCTGCTCGGCGCCTGGACCATCAGCGCCACGCTCTTCATGCTCGGACAGCTCTTCCTGGTCGCGATCTGCCTCAACTACGCCGTGCGCATCTCGCAGTCGGCCGTCCACATCCGCGATCTCGCCCAGGAGGTCGCGCTGCTGCGCCAGCGCCTCGAACGGCTCGAGCCCGCCCCCTCGCAGACGCGGCCGCCGGCCGCCGGCGAGGCGCGGTAGCCGGCTGGCGATCGGCGGGCGCCGGTGGCCCCGCGCGCGCCAGCGGGCGCTCGATCCTCGCGAGCAACGGCGTCCTGCACGCGGACCCTCACGCGGCGGCGCCGAGCCCCGGGCGGGAACCCGCTCGTCACAGGGGCGAGAAGCCCTGGTACACCTCGTAGTTGAGCCAGTTCGCGAAGAGCGCCCAGGCGTGCGAGCGCCAGCGGACCACCGGGGGCTGGGCCGGGTCGTCGTCCGGGTAGTAGTTGCACGGGACCGACGGCCGCAGGCCCTTCTCGAGATCGCGCCGGTACTCGCGGGCCAGCGTATCGGGATCGTACTCGGCGTGATTGAAGGAGTAGAGCCTCCGGTGGTCCCGATCGTGCACGAGGTAGAGCCCCGTCCCCGGCGACTCGGCGAGGATCTCGAGCGCGCCGATCTTCGTGACGTCCTCCTTGCGCACCTCGGTGAAGCGGCTCACGGGCACGTAGAACTCGTCGTCGATGCCACGGACGACCGGCGCGTACGGGGTGACGAGCCGGTGCTTGTAGACCCCGGAGTGCTTCGCGACGAGGGGATACTTCGGGATCCCGTGGAAGTGATGGAGCGCCGCTTGCGCGCCCCAGCAGATGAAGAGCGAGGCGTGCACCTGCGAGCCGCTCCATTCGAAGAGCGAGACGAGCTCGGGCCAGTAGTCGACCTCCTCGAAGGGCAGGCGCTCCACGGGCGCCCCCGTGACGATCAGCCCGTCGAAGCGCCGATCCCGCACGCGATCGAAGGTCTGGTAGAACTGGAGCAGGTGCTCCTCGGAGGTGTTCACGGCCCGATGGGAGTCCATCGTGACGAGCGTGAGCTCGACCTGGAGCGGCGAGTTGGCGAGGAGCCTCGCGATCTGCGTCTCGGTTTCGACCTTCGTCGGCATCAGGTTCACGAGCGCCACCTGGAGCGCCCGGATGTCCTGGCGGACCGCCTCGCTCCGCGGGATGACGAAGATCCCCTCCGCGTCGAGGATCTTCGTCGCGGGCAGGTCGTTCTGGATGATCAGCGGCATCCGGACTGGCTGGCGGCGAGCGCCTGGTCGAGATCTGCGAGGATGTCCTCCACGTCCTCGAGGCCGACGGACAGGCGCACGAGGTCGGGCGTGATGCCCGCCGCGCGCTGCTCCTCCTCGGAGAGCTGCTGGTGCGTCGTCGAGGCGGGGTGGATCACGAGCGTCTTGGCGTCGAGGACGTTCGCGAGGTGATAGGCCAGCTTCACGGCCCCGATGAACCGCCTGCCGGCCTCGGCCCCGCCCTGGATCCCGAAGCCGAAGACCGCTCCCGGCCCGAGCGGCATGTACTTCTTGCAGCGGGCGTGATCCGGGTGCGAGGGAAGCGCCGCGAAGTGCACCCACTCGACCAGCGGATGCTGTTCGAGGTGCCGCGCGACCACCTGGGCGCTCTCGGCGTGGCGGCGCGCCCGGAGCGGGAGCGTCTCGATGCCGAGCAGGATCTGCTGCGCGTTGAAGGGCGAGAGGCAGGCGCCGGTGTTCCGCAGCAGGCCGGTCCGGATCTTCAGGGCGAAGGCCAGCCCCGGCGCCACGGCCTTCGGGTGATTGCCGAAGGCCTCCCAGAAGTTCACGCCGTGGTAGCTCGGGTCGGGCTCGCAGATCTCCGGAAACCGTCCGCTACGCTTCCAGTCGAAGTCGCCCTTCTCGATGACGATCCCGCCGATCGAGGTGCCATGCCCCCCGATCATCTTCGTGAGCGCGTACACGGCGATGTCCGCCCCGTGGGCGAAGGGATCGAAGAGCGGCGGCGGCGTGAAGGTGTTGTCCACGACGAAGGGGATGCCGGCCTCGTGGGCGACCCGGGCCAGCGCCTCGAAGTCGTCGACGTTGCCGCGCGGGTTGCCGACCGACTCGGTGAAGACGAGCCGGGTCTCCGCGTCGATCGCGGCGCGCACGGCGTCGAGGTCCTGGGTGTCCACGACCCGCACCTCGATGCCGAAGCGAGGGAGCGTGTGCTGGAAGAGGGTGAGCGTGCCGCCGTAGAGGTTCGAGCCGGCGACGATGTTCTGGCCGGCCTTCGTGATCGTCGCGACGGCGTAGAAGATGGCCGCCATGCCGGAGGAGGTCGCCGTCGCGCCGGTGGCGCCGTGCATCGCCGCGAGGCGCTCTTCCAGGACCGCCGTCGTCGGGTTCGTGAGCCGGGTGTAGATGTTCCCGAAGCGCCGCAACGCGAAGAGGTCTGCCGCGTGCTCGGCGTCCTCGAAGACGAAGCTCGTCGTCTGGTGGATGGGCACCGCGAGGGAGCCGGTCGTCGGGTCCGGCGCCTGGCCGGCGTGGATCGCCAGCGTGTCGATGCGTCTCGTCTTCGCTTCCGCCATCGGCCTCTCTCGGCTCCGCGTCGAGCCCCCGGAGGTGGGGTCTCGGGTCGGGACGGGCGGGAATGTATCGAATGCTGAGGACGCGACTAACCGATCGCTTCGCGCTCGAGCATCCCGTGATCCTCGCGCCCATGGCGTTCGCAGCCGGCGGGGCGCTCGCGGGCGCGGTCTCGCGCGCGGGAGGGCTCGGGCTGATCGGCGGCGGCTACGGGGATCCCGACTGGCTCCGGTCGGAGCTCGAGCGCGCGGGCGACGCGCGCGTCGGATGCGGCTTCATCACCTGGTCCCTCGCCCAGGCGCCGGCGCTCCTCGACCTCGTGCTCGGCCACCGTCCGGCCGCGCTCCTGCTCTCCTTCGGCGACCCCCGGCCGTTCGCGAAGCGCATCCACGACGCGGGCGTGCCGCTCCTCTGCCAGGTCCAGGATCGGGAGATGGCGCGCGCGGCCCTCGCCGCGGGTGCGGCGGTCCTGGTGGCGCAGGGGACGGCGGCGGGCGGGCACGGTGCCACCCGGAGCACCATCACCCTCGTGCCGGAGATCGTCGATCTCTGCGCGAAGGAGCACCCCGACACCCTCGTCGTCGCGGCCGGCGGGATCGCCGACGGACGCGGCCTCGCCGCCGCGTTGATGCTCGGCGCCGACGGCGTGCTCATGGGCTCGCGGTTCTGGGCCACCCGCGAGGCGTCCGTGCCCACCGGGTTCCACGCGGCGGCGATCGCCGCCAGCGCCGACGACACCCTGCGAACCCGGGTCGTCGACATCGTCCGCGCGAAGGCCTGGCCGGCCCCCTTCACCGCGCGCGTGCTCCGCAACCGCTTCGTGGCCCGCTGGCACGGGCAGGAGGAGGAGCTGCGCGCGAAGGCCCACGAGGAGCTGCCGGGCTACACCCGGGCGTGGAACCAGGGAGACGCCGAGGGGACCGGGGTCTTCGTCGGCGAGGCGGCGAGCTTCATCGGGAGCGTGCCGCCGGCCGGGACGCTCCTCCGGTCGATCGTCGAAGACGCCTGCGGACACCTGGCGGCCGGCGCTGCCCGGGTCCGCTGAGACGCGGGTCGAGCCGTTCAGGGTCCGCCGGGCGGCGCCGCGCCCTCCGCCGGCGCCGGCGCCTCGGCCGGCGGCGCCGCTCCGGCCGCCGGCGCGTCGGCCGCCGGCACGCCGGGCAGTGACTCCGTCTCCTCGGCCGGCGCCTCCTTCGACACGAAGCGGTTTCGGAAGGCCTCGAGGCTCACCGGGACGTCCTCGGCCTTCGCGGCGTCGAGGCGGAAGATCGTCGGGCGGTCGGCGCGGCGGGCGATGATGCGGTCGCCGTCCTGGACGCCGAGCTGGAGGTCGGCGAGCAGCGCCGCCGCGCCTTCGTCCGCCCCCGCCGTGCCCTCCGGGACCTCGGGCTTGCCGTAGACGCGGATCGTCGCGTGCGGCGGCGAGAGGCCGAGCCCCGCGAGCTCCTGCGGGCCGACCTCGTCGGCCGCGATGCCGGCGGCGTCGAGGCGCGAGAGCTCGGCCACCATGCGCGCGGCGAGGCCCGCGGCCATCGGCTCGGGCGTCGTCTCCCAGCCCTCGTCGGTGCGGGTGCCGGTGATCGTCACCACCTCGCTCGCGCCCTGCCGGGCGGCGGCGAGATCGGGGAAGATCAGCTCGAAGCGCTCGGCGTCGCTCGCGACGAACTGCGAGAGCTGCTTGAAGCGGAACGCCTCGACCTTCTTCGGGAGCTTCTCGAAGCGGTCCACGGGGATCTTGTAGAGCGCGGGCTCGGCGGCCTTGCCGGCCCGCGCGTTCGGCTCGATCACGCTGCCGATCGCGAGCTCCCAGCGCGGAGCCGGCTTGCCCTCGGCCGCGGTCCCGATCAGCACGACGCGGTACTCCGGCGCATCGAGCCCCACCTCGGCGGGCGGCGGCGGCTCGTCGACGAAGCCCGCGGCGCGCAGGAAGGCGAGGTCCGAGAGCAGGGTCTCGATGGTGTCCTCGTCGGCCTCGCCGGCGAAGGGCTCGACGAGCTTCCAGCGCCCGTCCTGCTTCTCGACCACGGCGCGCCCGCCGGTCCAGTCCGCCTCGATGCGGGTCACGGCCTCGCGCTCGAAGCGCAACGGGCGCCGCTCGCGCAGGTCGTCGAGCGCCTTGTCGAAGGCCGTGGTCGCGAAGGCGGCGACGGTGTAGACGGGGGCGCCCTCGCCCGCGCCGGTGGCGGCGTAGTGGCTGGACCCGACGGGCGTCTTCTTGCCGAGGCGCAGCTCGTGCTCCTGCCCCTTCGCCGCGAAGCGCACGATCCGCACGCCCTCGCCGAGGCCGTAGACCGCGGGGGGCTCGGGATCCTCGATCACCGCCTCGCTGGTGAGCCTGGCGAGCGCGCCGGCGATCGCGTCGGCGGCCGTCGGGTCGGCCGGGAAGTCGACCGGCCCGGTCATGCGCCAGGCGCCCTCCTGGCGGGCGAGGCGCGCCTCGCGCCCGTCGCTGGTGGTCAGCGCCACCCACTCGACCTGGCCGGCCTCGAGCGCGCCGAACAGGCGCTTGGCCTGCTCCTCGGCCTCCTGCTGCTCGCTCTCCCGGCGGTTCGAGAGCCAGATCCCGGCGCCGAGCAGCACCGCGACCGCGAGCAGCACCAGTGTATTGCGCCAGGACACCGCGCGGAGCCCCTAGCGCCCGGGGGCGCGGCGCCGGCTCCACCAGGCCAGCACGCCGAAGATCGCGATCGCCTGCGGCAGCACGAAGAGCGCCACGTAGCGGATCGTCGAGAGCTGCTCGTTCGACAGCATGAGCCGCGACGCGCGCGACTGGTTGGGCCGCACCGCGATCGCCTCGACGTCGCCGAGCAGCCAGTTCACCGAGTTCACGAACAGGTCGCGGTTGCGGTAGGCCCCGATCGCCTGGTTCGACGCGAAGTCGCTGTCGCCGAACACCACGAGGCGCGGCTCGGGCGGCGCCTGCGGCTCGGTGCCCTCGGCCGTCGTGGCCGGCGGCGGTGCGCTCGCGGTGTGCGGCCGGCCCGCCACCGCCAGCGACACGGGACCCGGCAGGTCGTCGGCGCCGAGCTCGGCGCTGCCGCTCGCGAAGAGCTGGTCGAGATCGCGCTCGGCCCAGGCGTTCTCGCTGGTGAGCACGAGCTCGACGAAGGAGCGGTTGCTCGCCGCCTCGGGATGGGCCGGGTCGGCAGGCGCCGGCTCGCGCGGGCGCACGCTGCGCGCCATCGGGAAGAGCGTGACCTCGCGCATCTCGCGGGTGATGTCGTGGTCCGCGTACTGGCCCGCCATCGGCGACATGGCCTGGCCGAAGAGGCTCTGGAGCCGGTCCACGATCGCGTCCTGCCCCACCTCGACGCCCCAGCCGCCGAGCACGTCGACGAGGTCCGTCTGCGCGCGCGGGTCGACCATCGCGAGCACGGCCCCGCCGCGCGCCAGGTAGCGGTCGAGCTTGTCGGCGTCGCCGGGGCGCAGCGGGCGCGTGGGTCCGGCCAGGATCACCACGTCGGCGTCCTCGGGCACCTCGGCCCGGGTCTCCAGGTTGATCGTCGCGACCTCGTAGTTCTCGTTGCGCAGGGCCTCGGCGGCGCGCGCGAAGCCCTCCTTGCCCTCGGCGTCCTTGCCCTCGGTCGGCCGCTCGTTGTGGCCGGTGACGAAGTACACCTTCTTCTGGCCCTGCCGCGTGAGCTTGACCAGCGCGTTGGTGAGCTTCGACTCGTCGGGCTGGTCGATCTCCACCGACTCGCCCCCGATCGCCACGCGCAGCAGGCCCTCGCCCAGCCGCTCCGGTGCGATGCCGTACTTCTCGACCAGATCCGGGCGCTGGTTCGGGTCGGCGTAGGTCACCTGGAAGCGCGGGCTCACGTAGCTGTATTTCTCGAGCAGC
The DNA here is from genome assembly GCA_035063765.1 of Deltaproteobacteria bacterium. Lineage (NCBI taxonomy): Bacteria > Pseudomonadati > Myxococcota > Myxococcia > Deltaproteobacteria bacterium. The sequence continues at coordinate 52,784 of JAPSFT010000009.1, read as the reverse complement.
TCCCGGATCGCCGGCTGTTCGACCTTCGGGTAGAAGGCCACCACCTCGACGTCCTGCTCGAGGCCGGCGAGCACCTTCGTGGTCTGGTCGGAGAGCGAGTGCACGCCCGCCTCCGAGACGTCGAAGCGCTTGTCGTAGCGGTTGGCGAAGAAGGCCAGCGCGCCCACGATGAAGAGCAGCACGAGGGTCTGTGCCACCGCGCTCGTGCCGTAGCGGCCGATGCGCCGGCCTTCGCCGGACGACAGCCGCTCGCGCAGCGTGTCGAGGCTCATGACCCCGGCCGCGGCCAGCAGGCCCAGCCCGATCGCGAAGTTCCCGATCATCCAGGCCAGGTTCGAGAGCAGGCCCAGCACGAAGAGGAACACCGAGAGCAGCCCGAACACGAAGAAGACCAGGCCGAGGCCGCCGAGCAGCGCGGGGAGTCCCGTCATCTCAGCGCCACCGGACCGATTCGACGGCCGCCTTGGTCACGATCAGGAACCCCGCGACCAGGGCCGCGAAGTAGGCGACGTGCTTGGTGTCGATGAGGCCCATCAGCATCGATTCGAAGTGCTCCGCCGTGGAGAGCCAGCGCATCGCGCCGCTCACCCATTCCCCGAGCCCGCCGCCCATGCCGCTGGCCGCGCCGAGGTCGGCGACGAAGCCGATCATCCACAGGACCAGCAGGATCACGAAGGCGAGGAAGAAGGCGACCAGCTGGTTGCGCGTGACCGAGGAGGCGAAGGCACCCACCGCCGCGTAGGCCAGGCCGAGCAGCCACAGGCCGCCCATCCCGGCCAGGGTCTTCTCGAGCTCGGGGTCGCCGTAGGCGAACAGGATGGCCGGATAGATCCCGAGCAGCGCCACCAGCAGCGTCACGAACGCCGCGGCCGCCAGGAACTTGCCGGCCACCAGCTCCCAGATCGTGATCGGACTGGTGAGCAGGAGCTCCTGGGTGCCGTTGGTCTTCTCGGAGGCGAACAGGCCCATCGTGATGCCGGGCACCAGGAACAGCAGCACGACCCCCATCACGTGGATGAAGGGCGCGATCACGTGGTCGTTGACGTTGAGCTCGGTGAGCTGTTCCCCGGCCTGGAAGGCCTGGAGGCGTGCCACGTAGTCCTGGAACTGGAGCACGCCCGTGAGGAAGAAGAAGCCGGCCAGCACCGCGAAGAGCACCAGCACGGCGTAGGCCACGGGCGACGCGAAGAGCGACTTGAGCTCGCGGCCGGCGATCGCGCCGACGTGCCTCACGGGTGCGCCTCCCCGGCAGGCGCCTCGCCCGCGTCCGGCTCGCGGGCGGTGGCGCGCGCGAAGATCTCCTCGAGGCTCGCGCCGCCGCGCGTGAGCTCCGCGAGCGGCTGGTCCACCACCTTGCGGCCCCGGCTGATCACGAGCACGCGCCGGCAGATCGCCTCGACCTCGGGGAGGATGTGGGTGGACAGGATCACCGTGCGCGCGCGCTCGCCCTGCTTCTCCGCCGCGAGCTCGGCGATGAGCGCCCGGATCTCGCGGATCTGGATCGGGTCGAGCCCGACCGTGGGCTCGTCGAGGATCAGCACGGCCGGATCGTGCACGATCGCCTGGGCGAGGCCGACGCGCTGGCGATAGCCCTTCGAGAGCGCGCCGATCACGCGCCGGCGCACGTCGGCGAGGCCGCAGCGCGCGAGCGCGCGGTCCACCGCGGCGCGGCGCCCGGCGCGCGGCACGTCCTTGAGACGCGCCACGTAGGCGACGAAGTCCTCGACGCTCATCTCGGGATAGAGCGGTGGGGTCTCGGGCAGGTAGCCGACGGCGCGGCGCGCGGCGAGCGGGTCCTCGAAGATGTCGTGCCCGGCGATCGTGGCGCTGCCGTCGGTCGGCGGCACGAAGCCGGTCAGCATGCGCATCGTGGTGGTCTTGCCGGCCCCGTTCGGGCCCAGGAAGCCCACCACCTCGCCGGGCTGTACCGAGAAGCTCACCCGGTCCACTGCGAGCAGATCCCCGTAGCGCTTCGAGAGGCCGTGGGCCTCGATCATCGGTCCGGCGCTCCGCGCCCGGCGCGCAGCCCGCCGAGGAAGAGCTCCACCACCGCGGTGACGCTGCGGTCGTCCGAGGCCTCGGGGCCCTCGGGAAGGCGCGTGTGCCCCAGCACCTGGCTCGTGATCATGGTCTCCAAGGCTCCGATGAAGGCGAGGCAGGCGAGCTGTGCGTCGATGTCCCCACGCAGCTCCCCCGTCTCCTGGCCGGCACGTACCATCCGCGCGACGGACCCGAACAGACGCCCGACGGCCCGGATTTGTTCGGGCTCCGAGAAGCGCGACGAGCGCTGGATCTCGAAGACCAGGACCTTCACCCAGTCCGGCCGACGCCGGTAGGCGTAGAGGATCAGCCCCGCCACCGCGTGGAGCTTGTCGCCGGCCGGGCCCGGCCCGTCCGCGATCTGGTCCACGACCCGGAGGAACGCATTCCAGCGCTCCTCGAAGATGGTGCGGAGGATCTCCTCCTTGTTCTTGAAGTAGTGGTAGACGAGGCCGTAGGCGATGTCCGCCTCGGCGGCGATGTCGGAGACGCGGGCGCCGTGGTAGCCGCGCCGCGCGAAGACCCGGATCGCCGCCTCGAGGATGTGCTCGCGCTTCGCGCCGCGCGGATTCGCGGCGGGCGCCGTGTCGGGGGGCGCCGGGGCCGTGCCGGGCGCGCGCGGAAGAGGGGCTCTCGATGCCGACAACTCTGCGTGCTCCCATCGGAAACCGGCAGGCGAGGTCGCGGCATTGTACGAGCGCGTCCCGAGCCGTCAACCCGATTCGGCGCGCTCGTCTCCTGGGCAGCCGGAAGGGACTCGGATACCCTGCGGCCCCGTGTCGAGCCTGCGCCCCACCCTCCTCACCGCGCTCGCGATCCTGGCCCTGGCCGGTCCGGCGCCGGCCGGGGCCGCGCAGGGCGCCGAGGAGGCCGCGATTGCCCGCGCGCGCGCGTGGGAGGGGCGCTTCTGCCCGCCGGCGCCGAGCGGCCTCGCGAGCCCGTTCGGATTCGCCGTGGCCACGCTCGGCGCGCTCGCGCTCGCGCGCCGCCGCTCCGACTGACCTCCGTCCCGGGTGCGGATCGCCCTCGTGATCGAGCGCTTCGAGCCGCAGGGCGGCGTCGAGGGGGCGGCCTGGCAGCTCGCCCACGGCCTCGCGGCGGCCGGCGACCGCGTGCAGGTGGTGGCGCGGAGCGCCGCCGCGGCGCCCGCGGTCTCGCTCGCCCCGGTGCGCGTCCCGCGTACCTGGCAACCGGCGCGCGTCCTCGCCTTCTCGCGCGCGGCGGCCCGCGCGGCGCCCCGCGGCGGCTTCGACGTCGTGCACTCCTTCTCCCGCACCCGACATCAGGACGTGTACTCGGCTGACGGCGGCAGCCACGCCGAGTACATGGCGCGCCAGTACCCGGGCTGGCGGCGCGGGTTCCGGCGGCTCTCGCCACGCCATGCCGTACTGCTCGGGATCGAGCGGCGCATCTTCGCGGATCCGAGCCAGACGATCCTGTGCCCGTCGCGCTTCGTGGCGGAGGGGATCGCGCGCCGGCACGGCGTCGCCCGCGAGCGGCTCGTGGTGATCCCTTACGGTGTCGACCTCGAGCGCTTCCACCCGGGCGAGCCCGGCGCAGCCGCGGCCCTGCGGGCCGAGCTGGGCGCCGGCGCCGGGCCCGTGTGGCTGCTGGTCGGCTCCGGCTGGCGCCGCAAGGGGCTCGACGTGGCGCTCGCCGCGCTGGCCCGTGCGCGCCGCCGCGAGGCCTCGCTCTGGGTCGCCGGCGCCGACGCCGTGGCGCCCTGGCAGGCGCTTGCGACCTCGTACGGGGTCGGTGGGCGCGTGCGCTTCCTCGGCCGCCGCGGCGACGTCGAGCGCCTCTACGCGGCGGCCGACGCGCTGCTCCTGCCGACCCGTTACGACGCCTTCGGCGCCGTCTGCCTGGAGGCCGCCGCGAGCGGCATCCCGGTCGTCACGAGCGCAGCGGCGGGGGCGGCCGAGGCGCTCGGCGAGGGGGGCCTGGTGGTGCCGGACGCGGAGGACGCCGCGGGCTTCGCCGCGGCCCTCGACGCGCTCGGCGACCCGGCCGTCCGGCGTGCCCGCGGCGCGGCGGCACGCCAGGCGGCCCATGCCCACTCGGTCCCGGTGCGGATCGCGGCGGTCCGCGCCCTCTACCAGCGGCTCGCCGGCGCGCGCCGGCCCGCGTCGTGACCGCCCCGCTCGGGTCCCGGGCGGAAGCGGGCCTCGCTCGCGTGCGGTGGAGCCACGGCGCTCCGGACCTCCACCGTGTGCTCGAGGGCGCCCTCGCCGCCGGCGCCGTCACCGCGATCACGGACAACGCGCGGCGCCGCGCGCTGCGCGTCGTGGCCGGTGGGCGCCCGGTCCTGCTGAAACAGTTCCGCGTCGGATCCGGGCGGCATCCCGGGCGCGAAGCCGTGAAGGCGCGGATCGGCCGCGCGCCGGCCGCGCGCGAGTGGCGCGCGCTCGCCACTCTGCACGCAGCGGGCCTGCCGGTGCCGGAGCCGCTCGCGCTCGGCACCCTCCCCGGCGGCGACCGCCTGCTCGCGATGGCCTGGATCGAGGGCGTGTCCTTCGAGACCGCCCTGCTGGCGGCTGCGCCGCGCGCGCGCCGTGCGCTGCTCGGCGCGCTCGGCGCGCTGGTGGCGCGGCTCCACGCGGCCGGCTGGGTCCACGCCGACCTCCACCCCGGGAACCTCCTGGTCCGCGCCGGCGCCCCGATCGTGCTCGACTGGCAGCACGCGCGCCGCACCCGCAGCGCCGCCGCCCGCGCGCGCGACCTCGCGCGCCTCGAGCACGGGCTCGGGCCGCTCGTCCCGCTGGCGGAGCGCGTGCGCCTGCGCGCGGCCGCGCTCGGGCTCGCGCGGCCCTTCGACGCGCCGGCGCGCGCGGCGCTGCGGGCGGCGGGCGCCGCCGCCGACCGGCGCGCGGAGCAGTTCGCGCGCGGGCGCACCCGGCGCCTGCTGCGGCCGGGGCGCGCCGTGGCCCGCGTGCGTGGCGAGGGGCTGCGCGGGCTGCGCCTGCGCACGCTCGAGGACGGGGCGCTCCGGGGCCTGCTCGCCGCGCACGCCGAGGCGCTCGCGGCCGCGGACACGCGCGTGCTGAAGGACGATCACCGTGCGCGCGTCACGGGCCACGTGCTCGGCGGCCGCGCCCTCGTCGTGAAGGAGGCGCCGTGGCGCGGGCTCGGCCGCGCGCTCGCCGACGTGCTGCGCGGCTCGGCCGCCCGGCGCGCCTGGCGCGCCGGGCACGGGATCGCCCTGCGCCGGATCGGTGTCGCGCGGCCCGAGGCGTGGCTCGAGCGCCGCCGCGCAGGCGTGCCGGTCCGCTCCTGGGTGGTGCTCGAGGACGTGCGCCCCGGCGTCCCGTCCGCCTTCGCGCTCGCGCAAGGGCTCGAAGCAGCCGCGGTGCTCGACGCGCTCGCGGCCCTGCTCGTCGCCCTGCACCGCCGTGGTGTCGACCACGGCGATCTCCAGGGCACGCACGTCTACCTGCGCAGCGGCGCGCGCGGCCTCGAAGCGCGCCTCATCGACCTCGAGGCCGTGCGCTTCCGCCGCCCGCTGCCCGACGAGCGCCGGATCCAGGCGCTCGCCGAGCTGCACGCCTCGCTGCCCGACGCGTTCCCGAACGACGCGCGGCTGCGCGCCTGGCGCCGCTACGCGCGCGCCCTCCCCTTCCCGGGCGGCGCCGGTCCTGCGCTCGCCCGCGTCGTGCGCGCGAGCCTCGCCCGCCGCCATCGCTGGTCCGGCTGCGGCCCGCCCCGCGAAGACCCCGGGACCGGCGCCCGCCCGCCAGCGGGGGCCGGAGCGGGATCGGCTACGCGCCGGCCTCCACCGAGAGCCACTGGAAGGAGCTCGAGGAGCCGGGCACCCGGCCGCCCTGTCCGGCCTGGAAGCGCACCTTCGCACCCGCCTCGCAGCTCGCCAGGATCTCGCGGAAGGCGTCGATCTTGCGGGTCGGGTCCTCGGGGTTCAGGCCGTGGAAGACGATCTCCACCCGCGGCCGCACCGCCAGCACGTTCATCACCAGCGTCGCGAGCGTGAACAGCTTGCCGATCCCCTCGACGGCCTCGATCGAGAAGCGCGGGACCGGCACGTCGGAGATGTCGAAGGTGTACTCGAGGCGCATGTGACGCGCAGGGTCGCCCGGGGGGTCTGGGGTGTCAAGCCGGCGGCGCCCGTCGTTCGACGAGGAAGCAGCGCGCGCCACGGTCGCCGGCCGGGACGAACGCGGGCTCCTCCTCCCGGCAACGCGCGAAGACGAGCGGGCAGCGCGTGTGGAAGCGGCAGCCGGCCGGCGGGTGCGCCGGCGAGGGCACGTCCCCGGCCAGCGCCGCGCGGCTCGCCGAGCCCGACGGCTGCGCGCGCCGCGCGGCGGGATCGAGCGAGGGCACGGCGTCGAGCAGGGCGCGCGTGTAGGGGTGCAGCGGCTCGGCGAAGAGCGGCTCGGCCGGGCCCTCCTCGACGATGCGCCCCAGGTACATCACGGCCACCCGGTCGGCGAGATGGCGCACGACCCCGAGATCGTGGCTGATGAAGAGATAGGCGAGGCCGAGCTCGTCCTGGAGGTCGCGCAGCAGGTTCAGGATCTGGGCCTGGATCGAGACGTCGAGCGCCGAGACCGACTCGTCGCAGACGAGCAGCCGCGGCCCCGGCGCGAGCGCGCGGGCGATGCACACGCGCTGGCGCTGGCCGCCCGAGAGCTCGTGCGGGTAGCGGTCGAGGAGCGAGGGGTCGAGGCCCACGCGCCGCAGCAGCGCCGCGGCGCGCTCGCGCCGCTCGGCGTCGCCCGCGCCGATCCCGTGCGCCTCCATCCCCTCGGCGACCGCCTCGCCGACGCGGAAGCGCGGATCGAGGGCCGCCATCGGATCCTGGAACACGATCTGGAGCTCGCGGCGTAGCGCGCGCAGGGGACCCGGCGCGAGCGTGAGCAGGTCCCGGCCGGCGAAGCGCACGCGGCCGGCGCGTGGCTCGACGAGCCGCAGGATCGAGCGGCCGACGGTCGTCTTGCCGCAGCCCGACTCGCCGACCAGCGCCAGCGTGCGGCCAGCCGGCACGTCGAGGTCGACGCCGTCCACCGCGCGCACCCAGGCGACCGGACGCTGCAGCACGCCGGCGCGGATCGGGAACCAGGTCTGGAGCCCGCGCACCTCGAGCAGCGCGGGGGGCCGGTCCCCGGGACTCCGCGAGCTCATACACCGCTCTCCCGGGCGACCACGTGACACCGGACGGCATGGGTCGGCGAGAGCCGGGTCCAGCCGGGCGCCGCGGCGCAGGCGGCGAAGGCGTGCGGGCAGCGCTCCGCGAAGCGGCAGCCGGGCGGCCACGCCTCGGGCGGCGGCACCGCGCCCGGGATCTCGGCGAGGCGGGCGCCGCGCGGGGCGCGCGCGGGCAGCGAGCGCAGGAGCCCTTCGGTGTAGGGGTGGCGGGGTGCCGCCAGCACCTCGGCGCGCGTGCCCTGCTCCACGACGCGCCCCGCGTACATCACCGCCACCCGGTCGGCCAGCTCGTTCACCACGCCGAGATCGTGGGTGATCAGCAGGACCGCCATCCCGAGCTCGCGGCCGAGCACGCGCAGCAGGTCGAGGATCTGGGCCTGGACCGTGACGTCGAGCGCGGTGGTCGGCTCGTCGGCGATCAGCAGCCGCGGCCGGGCGGCCAGCGCGATCGCGATCATCGCGCGCTGCTTGAGCCCGCCCGAGAGCTGGTGCGGAAAGGCGTCGAGGCGCGCCCCGGGGTCGGGGATCCCGACCTGCTCGAAGAGCTCGCGCGCCCGCCCGCGCGCCGCCGCCCGCGAGCCCCCGCCGTGGAGCCGCACGGCCTCGGCCACCTGCGCGCCGACCGTCTGGACCGGGTTCAGGCTCGTCATCGGCTCCTGGAAGATCATCCCGATCTCGCCCCCGCGGACGCGCCGCCAGCCGCCCGGGCCGAGGCCCTCGAGCGCGCGGCCCGCGAGCCACACGCGCCCCGCCTCGACCCGCCCCGGCCTCGGCACGAGGCGCACGATCGAGAGCGCGGTCAGCGACTTGCCGCAGCCCGACTCCCCGACGAGAGCCAGCACCTCGCCGCGCGCGATCGCGAGGTCCACGCCGTCCACCACCGCGACGCGGCGGCCGCCGGCGGCGGGGAAGCTCGTGACGAGGCCCGCGACGCTGAGCAGGGCTCCGGCATCCGGCTGCGCGAGGGCCGCCACGATCTCCGCTCACTCCTGCTCGCGCGCGGTGCGCGGGTCGAGCACGTCGCGGACGGCGTCACCGACGCGGTTCACGGCCAGGATCAGCGTGAAGAGGGCCAGCGAGGCGGCGCCGAGGTTCCACCAGATCACCGGGGCGCGCGAGAGCTCGTCGCGCGCCTGGTCGATCATCTGCCCCCAGCTCCCCTCGAGGCCGAGGCCCAGCCAGGAGAGCACCGCCTCCGAGAGCACCAGGCTCGAGAAGGTGAGCACGAAGGTGATCACGATCAGGTGCGTCAGGTTCGGGAGCACGTGACGCCACAGGATGCGCCGGGTGGGCACGCCGAGGGCGCGTGCCGCCTGCACGTAGTCGAGCTCGCGGATCTTGAGCGTCTCCGCGCGCGCGAGCCGGCAGAAGCCGACCCAGCCGGTCACCGCCAGCGCGAAGCACACCTGGAGCGGCCCGCGCCCGATCGCGGTGACCAGCGCGATCAGGAGCAGGATCGAGGGCATCGAGGCGAGCGTCGAGACCAGGAAGAACACCAGGTCGTCGATGCGCCCGCCGAACCAGCCGGCGGGCACGCCCAGGAAGAGCGCCAGCGGGATCGCGATCGCGCAGGTGAGCCCCCCGACCAGCAGCGCCACCTTCGCGCCCTGGAGCGTCAGCAGGAGCACGTCGCGGCCCAGGATGTCGGTGCCGAGCAGGTGGCGGCCCGGGTGGGCGAGCGGCGCGCCGCCGTAGAACTCGACGGCGGCGAAGGGCGCCGAGTAGCTGGCTTCCCGGAAGTCGGCCGGGAAGAGCCGCACGAGCGCACTGCGCGGCTCGCCGATCCCGCCGGCCTGCTCCTGCGCGTCTCGCCACGACACGGTGTCGAGGAGCGCCACCGCCGCGAAGCCCGCGATCACGGCGAGCGCGAGCGGCCGGCGCCGGGCGATCGCGGCCAGCCGCGCACGCCAGAACGGGCTGCGCCGCCCGCGCCAGGCCGCCAGCGCGACCACGGCGCCGAGCCCCACCAGTCCGAGGTTGGCCGCGACGTGCGCTTCCACGCGCTAGGACCCTTCTTCCCGCGAGCTCACGTGAGCCGCACGCGCGGGTCGACCACGGTGTAGGCCACGTCGGTGACGATCTGCGCGGCGATGAAGAGCAGGGCTCCCACGTACACCATCACGCGCAGGGTCGCGAAGTCGTTGGCGTCGATCGCGTCGACGGTCATCGAGCCGAGCCCGGGGATGCCGAAGAAGGACTCGAGCAGGAGCGCGCCGGTGAAGAGACCCGGAATCCGCACCACCTCGTGGGTGAGGATCGGGAGCATCGCGTTCGGCAGCACGTGGCGGGCCATCACCCGGCCCTCGCCGGCCCCCTTCGCGAAGGCGGTGCGCACGTAGTCGCGCGAGGTCTCCTCGACGAAGACGGTGCGGTAGAAGCGCAGGTCGCTGCCGAGCCCGTGCAGGAGGCCCACTCCGACCGGCAGCGCCAGGAAGCGCGCGAGGACGGCCGGGTCGGCGTCGAAGCCCGAGATCGGGAACCAGCGCAGCAGCACGCCGATCAGGTACTGGCCGGCCAGGATGTAGATCAGGATCGACACGCTCATCACCACCACCGCGAGCACCACCCCGGCGCGGTCGATGTAGGTCTCGCGGAAGAAGGCCACGAAGAGCGACGCGCCGAGGGCGAGCGGGATCCCGAGCAGGAAGAGCGGTACGGTGAGCGAGAGGCTCGCGCCCACGCCCTCGCGCAGGCGCTGTGCGATCGGCACGTCGTCGGCGTCGCTGCGCCCGAAGTCGAAGGCGAGCATGCGCCGGAAGTGCTCGAAGAGCATGGTGTCGGTGGGAGCGGCGGGGTTCCAGACCCGGGGCCGGTCGTAGCCGTGGCTCGTGATCCACTGCGCCACCGCCTCGGGCGGCGCCTTCTCGCCGAGCGCGCGCCGGGCGATGTCCTCGGGCTCGGCGGTCGCGAAGAAGAGCAGGAACAGGAAGCCGAGCACACCGAAGACGGTGGCGGCGCCCCACAGGAGCCGGCGCACCAGCCAGGCGCTCACGCGCGCCGCTCCCGCCGCCAGGTGGCGACGGCCGGACCGAGGCCCGCGAGGGCGAGCCCGCCGAGCGCCCAGGCCGGCCAGCGCACCGGCTGGTTCCATGCGCGGCGCGCCACGGCCCGCGCGTCGGGCGTCACCGCGTAGTACTTCCAGACCGGCACCGGGAGCCCCATCGGCTTCACGCCGTCGAGCCAGCCGTGCACGAGCGCGTAGTCCTCGGGATGGAAGAGCTCGATCCAGGGCCGCTCGGTCTCGAGCCGCGCCAGCGCCGCGCGGATCCGCGCCGCGCGGCGCGGCCCGTTCTCGAGGTCCTTGAGCTCGTCGAAGAGGGCGTCGAAGCGCGGGTCCGCGAAGTTGGCGGTATTGGGGCCTCCGCTCTTCGCCTCGGCCATCTCGCTCCAGAGCAGGAACAGGAAGTTCTCGGGGTCCGGGTAGTCGGCGACCCAGCCCCAGAAGAAGAGCTGGTAGGCGCCGTTGCGCACCTTGTCACGGAACTGGTTGTAGCTGGTCGCCGCCAGCTCGACGTCGAGGCCGAGCTGCTTCCAGCCGTCGATCAGGAACTGGAAGCGCAGGCGCGACTGCACGGTGGTGTCGGGCGTGTCGAAGGTGATGCGCAGCGCGCGCCCGCTCGCCGGGTCGACGCCGCCCGGGTAGCCGGCGTCCGCGAGCAGCGCGCGGGCCCGCTCGAGGTCGAGGGTCCGGTACGGGTTCCGGTAGGCCGGGTCGTAGCCGAAGATCCCGGGCGGGATCGGCGACTGGGCGGGGATCCCGCGCCGGTTCAGGAACACGCGCAGGAACTCCGGCACGTCGACCGCGAGGCTCATCGCCTGGCGCAGCTTGCGCGCGCGCGCGCCGGCCGGCGCGCCGACCACGGGATCGTCCATGTTGAAGCCCAGGTAGTAGACGCCCGGCCGCACCGCGCGCTCGAGGCGCATGCCGCGCGCCTCCATCTCGGGGCCGAGCCGGCCCTCGCTCACGGTCCGGTCGAAGCTCTCCTTCGGGATCGCGGAGCGGTCGTAGTAGCCCTGCACGAACTTCGCGAAGGCGGGGATCGACTCCTTCTCGAGCCGCATCTCGACGCGATCGAGGAAGGGCAGCGGGCGCCCGGCGAGCCGCGGGTCGAGCGCGCCGCGGGCCGCGTCCCCGGGCTCGCCGTCGGCCGGGTAGAGCGCCGAGGGCGCGCGCCACTCGGGATGGCGGGCGCCCCACCAGTCGGGGTTGCGGTCGAGCACGATGCGGCTGCGCTTGTCGTAGCGCGCGAGCCGGAAGGGGCCCGTGCCGACCGCCACCTCGGCGAAGGGGGGGCGGCCGTCCTCGCCGTCGTACCAGGCCACGGCCTCCCACGGCACCGGTGAGGTGAAGGGCATCGCGAACCAGTAGAGGATCTGCGGGTAGGGCGCGTCGAGCACGACCTCGAAGCGGTACGGACCGGTGACGCGCAGGCCCTCGACCGGGCCGGCACGGCGGTACTGCTCGTCGATGCGCAGCGCCGCGAAGCCGGGCTCCCCGGCGCGCCGCGCGGCGAGCCGCTCGCCGAAGGCCGCGAGGCCCCGGATCTTCGCGAAGGTGACGAGCACCGGGCTGCCCACGGCGGGATCCGCGATGCGCTGGAGCCCGAACGCGAGGTCCGAGGCCACCAGCTCCCGGCTCGTCGCCCCCGGCGTCCCGAGCGCGAAGCAGGGGTCCGTGCCGTAGGCGATCCCGGGCCGCAGCGTAAAGGCGTAGGCGACACCGCCGTCCGGGAGCCGGCGCGGCTCGGGCACCGCGGTCGCGAGCGCGGGGATCAGCTCGTAGGGCCGGCGCAGGTAGTGGTACTCGAGCAGCGTCTCGTAGACGTTCGAGAGCACGTCGTGATCCACGGTCGCGTAGGCCACCTGCGGATCGAGGGTCTTGGGCGGCGCGCTGTAGGGCGTGTAGAGGACGCGCAGCGCGTCGTCGCCGCCGGGATAGGGGTTGTTGCCGCACGCGAGCACGGCGATCGGGGCGAGCGCCGCGAGCGCGACCGCCGGGAGGCGCGCAGCCAGCGCCCCGGCCACGGGCCGCGCCCTCACCCTCCGCTCCCGACGCGCAGCTCGAAGAGCTCCGGCGCGAGCACCGGGTCCAGCTCGACCGAGGCGAAGTGCACCCGCGCCTCGGCGCCGGTGGTGTGGTCGGCGAGCTCGATCGCGAAGGGGAACGCGTCGCCGCCGAGCGCCCGGTAGTCCCCGAAGCGAGCCTCCTGGAGCGCCTCGCCGCCCGCGCCGAGCCGGGCCCAGCCGATCAGGCGGCCGGCCGGGTCGAACTCGAGCCGGGTCGTCCCGGGCCGGTCGGGCACGCGCAGGTCGAGGCGCACCCGGCCGTCGGCGAGCTCGGCGCCGCCCGCGAGCCGTGCGCCCGGGGGCGGCTCGGGCGCCCCGAGCAGGATCTGCACCGCCTGCTCGGGCGTCACCGCGAGGCCCGCGACCTCCCACAGGAGCGCGTCGTGGACGGGGCCGCCCGTGAGCGAGCCGTCCTCGGCGCGGTAGAGCCGGTAGTGGACGCCGTCGGTCGTGAGCACGGCGACGCGCTGGTCGAGCAGGCCCAGGATCTCGACCCGCAGGCGCGCCGGGCGCTCGAGGAGCAGGATCTGCCGGGCGCGGCCGCCGCCGGCCGGCCCCTCGACCGCGAGCCGCGCGACGCCCCGCAGCGAGCGGCGCGCCGCGCCGGTCTGCGCGAGCGCGTCGAGCAGCGCACCGGGGCGGGTGTCGGCGGGCGCGAGCGGCGTCGCGCGCGGCGCGCGCGCGCCGGCGCACGCGAACGCGAACGCGAGCAGCAGGGCGAGGGCGGGAGCGGCGAAGGCGCGCGTGCGAGCCGGGCGCCGCGCCCTCACCGGGGCGCGAGCTCCCGGCGCAGGCGCTCGAGCTTCTCGCGCAGCTTCGGCTGCTCGGCCTCGCGCGGCTCGAGGTGGACGGCCTCCTCGTAGAAGCGCAGCGCGCGGGCGCGGTCCTCGAGCAGCAGGTAGGCGTCGCCCAGGTGCTCGGAGATCACCGGGTCGCCGCCGGTGAGCTGCGCCGCGCGCTCGAGCTCGCGGACCGCCCGCTCGAGCATCGCGCGGCCCTCCTCGACGCGCCCGGCATCGAGCATCTGCTTCGCGCGCGTGTAGTAGATCCAGCCCAGGCTGTCGGTGATGTAGCCGTCGTCGGGCCTCTGCTCGCTCGCGCGCACCACCATGCGCTCGGCCTCGTCGAGGTCCCGGCCCTGCTCCGCCATCGTGTAGCCCACGTAGTTGAGGGCGCCCGGATGATCGGGGCTCACGGCGAGTACCTGGCGCATGTAGGCCAGCGACTCCTCGCTGCGGCCCGCCTCGCCGTACACGACCCCGAGGTTGTAGAGCAGGTCCTCGTCGCCCGGCGTCCGCTCGAGCAGGTCCTCCAGGAAGTCCACCGCCCCCTCGAAGTCGCCCGCCTTCGAGCGCAGGCTCGCGACGTAGAGGTCGAGCTGGCGCGAGGGCGCGCGCGCGCGCACCGCCTCCGCCTCGGCGAGCGCACCCGCGAAATCGTCCTCCCGCTCCTTCATCGAGGCGATCTGGAGCCGCGCGTCGGACCAGCGCTCGTGCTCGGGCGGCACGCGCTCGAAGCTGGCCTGCGCCTCGGCGAGCCGATCCGCGCGCCGCTGGACCAGCCCGAGCAGGTAGTACACCTCGTACTGCTCGGGGTTGTCCGCGAGCGCCTTCTCGAAGCGCGCCGCCGCGGCCTGGTAGTCCTTCTGCTCGAGGTCGAGGTAGCCGAGCCGGACGATCGAGCGCAGGTCCTCGGGATGGCGCCGCTCGATCTCCTCGAGCGTGCGGCGCGCGTCGTCCCAGCGCTCGAGCCCGAGGTAGGCGTCGGCCAGGGCCACCAGCGTCGGGTGGTGGTGGGGCTGGACGCGCAGCACCTCGCGGTAGATCGCGATCTCGCCGTCGCGGTCACCGCGCTGGCGGCGACCCCGCGCCAGCGCCGAGTAGACGGCCAGGCTGTCCGGATGCTGCTTCAGCGCCTGGCGCAGGGTCCGCTCGGCCTCGGCGTGGCGGTCCATCTTCTCGTAGGCCCGCGCGAGCGCGAAGTACGAGCGCAGGCTGGTCGGATCGGCGCGCACCATCCAGCGCGCCGTGCGCAGCGCGTCCTCGTTGCGATTGGCGTCGGCGTAGAGGCCGTAGAGGAGCAGCGCCGAATCGGCGTCGAGCGGTGTCCCGTCGGGCTCGAGCAGCACCGCCTCGGCGGCCCCGACGTCGCGGCGCAGGCGGTGGAGGGTGCCCAGGAAGACGCGCAGGTCGGCGTCGTCCGGGTCGAGCTCGAGGGCGCGCTGCGCGTAGGCCACCGCTTCGTCCGGGCGTCCGGCCCGGGCCAGCATCTCCGCCACCTTGCGATCGAGGAGCGCGGACGCGGGATCCTTGGCCAGCGCCCGCTGGTAGGCGGCCAGCGCCCCCTCGAGATCCCCGTCGAGCTCGAGCTCGCGGCCGACCAGATAGTCGTACTCGGCCGGCGCACCGGGGCGCTCCACCACGTCGGGCTGGGAGCGGACCGGAGCGAGCAGCGTGGAGCAGCCCGCGAGGCCCAGGGTCGCGAGCGTCGCGAGCGCAGCGAGCACGGGCAGCGGCCTGCGGAGCCGGCTCGTCACGACGAGAGGTAGCCCTTCTCTTCCAGGAACGAGACGAGCTGGCCCACGCTCTCCTCGACGGTCTGGCGATTGGTGTCGAGCACCAGCTCCGGGCGCTCCGGCGCCTCGTAGGGCGCCGAGATGCCGGTGAACTCCGGGATCTCGCCCGCCCTCGCCTTCTTGTAGAGCCCCTTCACGTCGCGCGACTCGCAGGTCGCGACGCTCGCGGCGACGTAGGCCTCGACGAAGCGGCCCGGGTCGTGGAGGCCGCGCACCAGGTCGCGGTCCGCGCGGTAGGGCGAGATGAACGAGGTGAAGACGAGCACGCCGGCGTCGGTGAAGAGGCGGGCCACCTCGCCGATCCGCCGGATGTTCTCGGTGCGGTCGGCGGGCGAGAAGCCGAGGTTCTTGTTCAGGCCGTGGCGGATGTTGTCGCCGTCGAGCACGTAGGCGAGCCGGCCGCGGCGGAGCAGGGCCTCCTCGGCCGCGACGGCGATGGTGCTCTTGCCCGAGCCCGAGAGGCCGGTCAGCCAGATCGTCACCCCCTTCTGCCCGAGCAGCCTCTCGCGGTCCGCGCGCGCCACCGTCTGCTGGTGCCAGGTGATGTTCGTCGCCTTCTGCTCGGCCATGTGCCTTCCGTAGGGGTCCTCGGGGGAACGGGACGGCCCAGGGTAGCGGCGGGGTGGAAACGGAGCTACGCGGGGCGCGCAGCCGGTGTGCGGCGCGCGCGCTGTGCGCGGACCTCCGCGACGAGCCGATCGGCCGCGGCGTCGATCTCGGCCTCGCCCGTGCCCCGGCCGAGCCCGATCCGCACCGAGGCCCGCAGCTCCGCATCCGACCGGCCGAGGGCACGCAGGACGTGGCTGCGCTCGGCGCGTGCCGAGGCGCAGGCGGAGCCGGTCGAGATCGCGAGCTCGGGGAGCGCCGCCAGCAGCCCGTCGGCATCCACACCCTCGAACCCCACGTTCAGGTTGCCCGGCAGGCGCCGCCCGAGGTCGCCGTTCACGAACACCCCGTCGAGCTCCGCGCGCAGCCGATCGAGGAGCCGCGCGCGCAGCGCCGCGAGGCGGGCCGCCTCGGCCTCGCGCTCGGCGAGCGCCAGCTCCACCGCCCGCGCGAAGCCGACGATCAGGGGCACCGGCAGCGTGCCCGAGCGCAGGCCGCCCTCGTGCCCGCCGCCGTGCAGGAGCGGCGCGAGCCGCAGCCGCGGCCGGCCCCGCCGCACGCGCAGCGCGCCGATGCCCTTCGGGCCATAGAGCTTGTGGGCGGTGAAGGAGAGCAGGTCCACGCCGGCCGCCGCCGCGTCGACCGGCACCTTGCCGACGGCCTGCGCGGCGTCGCTGTGGAACGCCACCCCGCGCGCGCGGCAGCGCTCGGCGATGGCCTCGATCGGCTGGAGCACGCCGATCTCGTTGTTCGCCCACATGACCGAGACCAGGACCGTGTCGTCCGTGAGGGCCCGCCCGACGTCGTCGGGATCGACGAAGCCGGCGCCGTCCACCGGCAGCTCGGTCAGCGTGAAGCCCTCGGCCGCCAGCGCCCGCGCGGTGTCGAGGACCGCGGGGTGCTCGCTGGCCACCGTCACGAGGTGGCCGCCCCGCCCGCGCTGCGCGCGGGCCAAACCGGCGAGCGCCAGGTTGTCGCTCTCGGTGGCGCCGCTCGTGAACACGATCTCCTGCGGATCGGCGGCGCCGACGGCGCGCGCCAGCGTCGCGCGCGCCGCCTCGACGGCCGCCTCGGCGCGCCAGCCGAAGACGTGGGTGCGGCTCGCGGCGTTGCCGAAGTCGCGCGTCCACCAGGGCGCCATCGCCTCGACGACGCGCGGATCGACGGGCGTGGTGGACTGGTGGTCGAGGTAGATGGGCGGCGCAGGCACTCTGCGCCTCCGGAGCTCAGGCGCCGAAGGACTGGCCGCAGCCGCAGGAGCTCTTGGCGTTCGGGTTCTGGATCTTGAAGCCCGACTCCTGGAGCGTGTCGACGTAGTCGAGCACGGTCCCGGCCAGGTACACGGCGCTCTTGTCGTCGACGACGATCCGGACCGGGCCCGCCTGGAAGGCGTTGTCGTCGTCGGTCACGCGGTCGTCGAAGCCGAGCTCGTACTGGAGGCCCGAGCAGCCGCCACCCACGACCTTGAGGCGCAGGCCGTGCGTCTCGAGCCTGCCGTCGCGGTCGAGGAGCGCCTTCACGCGATCCTGGGCGGCGGGGGTCAGCTCGACGAGCGCCATGGTCCGTTCTCCTCGGGCGAAAAGCGAAGCGACTGCGGGAGGATAAGCCCGACCCCCCGGGCGTCAACTCGAAGTGCGAGCGCCGCCCGGAGCAGGCGCACGCAGCCACAGGAAGATCTCGCGGTTCCCCTTGGGGCCCGCGACCCGGCTCTCGACCTCGCCGCGCCAGCGCCAGCCGAGCGCCTCGGCCGCCGCCCGCACCGCGCCCGCGGCGGCCCGCCGGAGCGCGTCGTCGCGCACCACCCCGCCCGCCCCCACCTGCTCGCGCCCGACCTCGAACTGCGGCTTCACGAGGAGCAGCCAGTCGGCCTCGGGCGCGAGCGCGGCGAGGCGCGGCAGCACGAGCCGCAGCGAGATGAAGGAGACGTCCACGACGACCAGCTCCGGCTGCTCGCCGGCGAGTGCCGACGCCTCGAGGTGTCGGGCGTTGGCACGCTCCACCACCACGACGCGCGGGTCCGCGCGCAGCTTCTCGTGGAGCTGGCCGTGCCCGACGTCGACCGCGACGACGCGCCGGGCCCCGCGCTGGAGCAGGCAGTCCGTGAAGCCGCCCGTGGAGGCGCCGACGTCGAGACAGCCGAGCCCGGCCGGGTCGATCCCGAGCTCGTCGAGCGCCCCGGCGAGCTTGTCGCCCCCGCGCGAGACGAAGCGCGACGCGGGCCCCTGCAGCGACACCGCGGCGCCGGGCTTCACGCGGGTCCCCGGCTTGTCGGCGACCACCCCGTCCACCCGGACCCGGCCGGCCATGACCAGGGCCTGCGCCTTCGCGCGGCTCTCGGCGAGGCCGTCGAGCACGAGACGCTCGTCGAGCCGCGGGTGCTGGGGCGCCATCGCCGCCCTGCGTACCAAACCCCGGGGCCCCGCGCGCGACCGGCGCCGGCCGCTCCGTCCCGGCGACCCCGCGCGGGGCGGCTCGACCACCCGCGCCCCGACCCGGGTGCGTCAGCGCCCGAGCAGCTCGCGCGCGGCGCGGGCGATGCCGGGGGCGTCGAGGCCGTGGTCGGCGCGGATCGCGTCGGGGTCGCCGTGCTCGACGATCCGGTCCGGGAGCGCCAGGCAGCGCACGGGCACGGCGACGCCGGCCGCGGCCAGCGCCTCCAGCACCGCCGCGCCGAAGCCGCCCGGGCCGCAGGCCTCCTCGATCGTCACGACGGCGCGGCAGCGCGCGGCCAGCTCGGCCAGGCGCCGCGCGTCGAGGGGCTTCACGAAGCGCGCGTTCACGACCGCCGCCGAGATCCCGGCCGCGTGCAGCTCGTTGGCCGCCTCGAGCGCTGCGTGCGCCAGCGTGCCGATTGCGGCCACCAGCACGTCGTCGCCGTCGCGCAGCAGCTCGGCCTCGCCGATCGGCACGGTCTTCAGGTCCGGGTCGAGCGGCACGCCGAAGCCGTTCCCGCGCGGATAGCGCACCGCCGCCGGACCGGGGTGCTCGATCGCCGTCTTCAGCATGTGGCGCAGCTCGTTCTCGTCCTTGGGCGCCATCACGACCATGTTCGGGAGCGCGCGCAGGAAGGCCAGGTCGTAGAAGCCCTGGTGGGTGGCCCCGTCGGCGCCGACCAGGCCGGCGCGGTCGAGCGCGAAGGTCACGTCGAGGTTCTGGATGCACACGTCGTGCACGACCTGGTCGAAGGCGCGCTGGAGGAAGGTCGAGTAGATCGCCGCCACCGGCTTCATGCCCTCGACCGCCAGGCCCGCCGCGAAGGTCACCGCGTGCTGCTCGGCGATGCCGACGTCGTAGCAGCGCTCCGGGTGGGCGGCCCGGAAGCGGTCGAGGCCGGTGCCGTCGGGCATGGCGGCGGTGATCGCGACGATGCGCGGGTCCTCGCCGGCGAGCTCGACG
Source organism: Deltaproteobacteria bacterium (assembly GCA_035063765.1). Lineage (NCBI taxonomy): Bacteria > Pseudomonadati > Myxococcota > Myxococcia > Deltaproteobacteria bacterium. The sequence goes on along the minus strand of JAPSFT010000009.1, from coordinate 33,943 downwards.
AGCGCGTCCGAGAACACCCGCGTGTAGGAGGGCGGCCCGCCGCTGCTCTTGCGCATCTCGCCCGAGGTGATCTCGAAGGGGGTCACGCCGTGGTACTTGAAGGGGTCCGCCTCGGCCGGCGGGTAGCCGTAGCCCTTGGCGGTGATCGCGTGGATCAGGATCGGGCCCTCGCCGCCCTCGAGCATCCGGCGCGCGTTCGTGACCGTCTCGAGCACCGGGTCGATCGAGTTGCCCGGGATCGGGCCCAGGTAGCGGAAGCCGAGCGCCTCGAAGAGCAGGCTCGGCGAGATGAAGGCCTTGAACGACTCCTCGGCCTTGTGCGCCCAGTGCACGAGGTCGCCCGGCAGCGTCGCGAGCACGTCCTTGGCGACCGTCTTGAGCCGGCGCACCAGCGGCGCCGACAGCTTGCGCGAGAGGAAGGACGAGAGCGCTCCGACGTTCGGCGCGATCGACATCTCGTTGTCGTTGAGGACGACGAGCAGGTTCTTCTGGCCCAGCTCGCCGGCGTGGTTGAGCGCCTCGAAGGCCATGCCGGCGGTCATCCCGCCGTCGCCGATGAAGGCGATCGCCCGGCCCGGCGCCCCGCGGTGCTGGAGCGCCCGCGCGATGCCGAGCGCGGCCGAGATCGAGGTGCCCGCGTGGCCGGCCCCGAAGTGGTCGTAGGGCGACTCCGCGCGGCGCAGGAACTTGCCGATCCCGCCGGCCTGGCCGATCCGGTCGAAGGCCGCGCGGCGCCCGGTCAGCATCTTGTGCGCGTAGGCCTGGTGGCCGACGTCGAAGACCAGCCGGTCCGTCGGCGTGTCGAAGACGTAGTGGAGCGCGGTGATCAGCTCGACCGCGCCCAGGCTCGAGGCCAGGTGACCGCCGGTCTGCGAGACCCGCTCGACGATCTCCTGGCGCAGCTCCGCGCACACCCGCGCCACCTCCTCGCGCGGGAGCGCGCGCAGGTCCGCGGGATCCGCGATGCGGGGCAGCAGGGACTCGCCCGCCGGCAGGCCTCCACCGCTCATCGGGTCCTCCCGACCGCGAAGCGGGCGAGCAGGCGCAGCGCATCGGCGCGCGTGCCGAAGGGGTCGAGGGCGGTGAGCGCGTCCTGGAGCAGCGCCTCGGCGCGGGCGCGGGCGGCGTCCTGGCCGATCAGCGCGACGAGCGAGCACTCGCCGGCGCCGGGCTCGTCGTCGAGGACGTCGTCGGCGATCTGGAAGGCCACGCCCGTCGCCAGCGCGAAGCGGCGCAGGCGCTCGAGCTCCGGCTCGCCCGCGCCCGCCAGGCGCGCGCCGCCGCCCACGGCCGCCGCGAAGAGCGCGGCGGTCTTGCGCCGGTGCACCGAGTCCACCCACGCCTCGTCGACGCGCGCGGGGTCGAAGTCGAGATCGTCGGCCTGGCCGCCGACGAGCTGCGCCGCGCCCGCGGCGTGGGCGAGCTCGCGCAGGGCAGCGACCGTGCGGGCGGCGTCGCCCGGCGCCTGCGCGAGCGTCTCGAAGGCCGCTGCGAGCAGCGCGTCGCCGGCCAGCACCGCCGTCGCCTCGCCGTAGGCCACGTGGACGGTCGGGCGGCCGCGCCGCTCGTCGTCGTCGTCCATGCAGGGCAGGTCGTCGTGGACGAGCGAGTAGGTGTGGACGAGCTCGACGGCGGCCGCCAGCGGCAGCGCGTGCTCGGGCTGCCCGCCGACCGCCTCGGCGGCCGCGAAGGCCAGCGCCGGGCGCAGGCGCTTGCCGCCCGGGAAGACGAGATGGCGCATGGCGGCGTGCAGGCCGCGCGGGGGCGCGCCGGCGGGCGGGAGCAGGCGCTCGAGCGCCGCGTCCACGCGCTGCGCGCTCTCGGCGAGGTAGGCCTGTACGTCCACTACGCCTCCGGGTCCTCGGGCCCGCCCGGCGGCGGAGCCTGGTCCGGGTCGCCGGGCGGCGCCTCCAGCGGGCGGACCGCGAGCCCGCCGCCCTCTCGCACGAGCCGCTCGATCCGCCGCTCCGCGTCCCCGAGCCGCTCCGCCAGCCGGCGCGAGAGCCGGACCCCTTCCTCGAAGCCGGCGAGCGCGTCCTCGAGCGCCATGTCTCCCTCCTCGAGCCGGCCGACGATCGCCTCGAGCCGCCCGAGCGCCACCTCGAAGGTGGGCTCGCCGGGTTCCGGTCGATGCTCGCCGGGGAGCGTGCCGCGGGGATCGGAGGGCGGGAGAGCGCGGTCCGCCATGGCAGCGAGGCAGGCTAGCCGCGGGCGCGCCGGGGTGTCAAACCGCGGGCCGACCCTTCGGGCCCCTCCCGAGCGCGTCGCGCGGCCGCTGTCACTCCTCGCGGGTGCGGGTCACGCGGGCGTCGATCCGCCCGCCGGCGACGCGCACGGCGAGCTCGTCGCCCGGCGCGACGTCGCCCGGCGCGCGCACGATCCGGCCGTCGTCGGCCCGACGCGCGATCGCGTAGCCCCGGCCGAGCACGGCGAGCGGCGACAGCGAATCGAGGCGCGCCGCCGCGAGCGAGAGCTGCGCGCTCGCGCGGGCGACGTGCCGGCGCAGCGCCGCGTCGAGGCGCGCGACGTCGCCCGCGAGCCGCCCGCGCCGGGCCGCGAGCTGCGCCACCGGCGAGACGCGGTGCAGCGCGCCGGCCCGCGCCTCGAGGCGCGCCCGTGCGCGCGCGAGGCGCGCCTCGATCGCGCCGCGCAGCCGCCGGCGGTCGCGCGCGAGCCGCTCGGTGAACGCCCGGCGGTCGGGCAGGACCAGGGCCGCGGCCGCGGACGGGGTCGGCGCCCGCGCGTCGGCCACCAGGTCGGCGATCGTGAGGTCGGTCTCGTGCCCCACGCCCGAGACCACCGGCACGGGGCAGCGCGCCAGGGCCCGCGCCACCGTCTCGCTGTTGAAGGGCCACAGGTCCTCGAGCGAGCCGCCGCCGCGCACGAGCAGGATCACGTCCACCTCGGGGCGGCTCGCGAGGAGCTGGAGCGCCTCGACGATCTCGGACTCCGCGCCGGGCCCCTGGACGCGCGCGTCGGCCACCAGCAGCGGGCAGGACGGCCAGCGCAGGCCGGTCACCTCGATCACGTCGCGCACCGCGGCCCCGTGCAGCGAGGTCACGATGCCGATCCGGCGCGGGAGCGCCGGGAGCGCGCGCTTGCGGCCCTCCTCGAAGAGGCCCTCGGCCGCGAGCCGCGCGCGCAGCTGCTCGAAGGCGAGCCGCAGCGCGCCCTGCCCGCGCGGCTCGAGCTGGCGCACGACGAGCTGGAGCTCGCCGCGCGCGCCGTAGACGGTGGCCTCGGCGAAGGCCAGCACCTCGAGGCCGTCGGCGGGCTCGAAGGGCAGCCGCGCCGCCTCGGCGCGGAACAGCACGGCGCGAAGCTGCGCACTGTCGTCCTTCAGCGTGAAGTAGAGGTGCCCGGAGGCGGCGCGGCGCAGGTTCGACACCTCGCCCACCACCCACACGCGGCCCACCACGTCCTCGACGAGCGCCCGCAGCGCGCCCACCAGCTCCGCCACCCGGAGCACCTGCGGGGCCGGCGATGCCATGCCGGGGACGGGCTCAGTGCGATCCGGCGCCGGCCGCGTCGGGCGCGCTCGCCATCGACGGCGCACCCTCCCGGCCGGCCGCGGTCGTGGCGCCGCCGCGCAGCTTCTCGAAGTAGCTCCAGCTCTTCAGCACCTCGAGGCCGCGGGCGAGCTGCACGTCACCCTCCTTGCCGGCCGCCTCGGGCCCGGCGCCCTCCCCGGCCGGCGCGGCGATCGTCCCGGGGCCGCCGGGCAGCTCGAGGTGGGGCCGCTCGGCCCGAGGCTCCTCCGCGTCGTTCGCGTCGGGCGGGTGCTGGAAGTGGCGCTCGAGGTCCTTCTCGCGCAGCGGCTCGTCGGAGTCCTCGTCGACGGCGCTCGGGTCCACGCCCTCGCCCGCGGCCTTCGCGGCCTCCTTCGCCGCGACCGTGATGTCGGGCGTGATCCCGACCTCCTGGATCGAGCGTCCGGCAGGCGTGTAGTAGAGCGCGGTCGTGAGGCGCAGCCCGGAGCCGTCCTCGAGCGGGTAGACGGTCTGCACGGAGCCCTTGCCGAAGGTGTGCTCGCCGAGCACCAGCGCGCGTCCCTGGTCCTGGAGCGCGCCGGCCACGATCTCCGAGGCGCTGGCGCTGCCGGCGTTCACGAGCACCACGATCGGGTACGCCTGCTCGCTCCCGTCGGCGTGCGCCGCGAACTCCTGCTGCTGGTTCTCGACGCGCCCCTTCGTGTAGACGATCAGGCCGTCGGAGAGCCACAGGTCGGCGACCTGCACCGCCTGGTCGAGCAGCCCGCCCGGGTTGTCGCGCAGGTCGAGCACGAGGCCCTGGAGCTGGCCGCCCGACTCCTTCACCACCTGGGCGAGCTCCTTCTCGAGCTCGCTCGCGGTGCGCTCCTGGAACGAGCGCAGGCGCAGGTAGCCGTAGCCCGGCTCGAGCGCCCGCCCCTCGACCGACGCCACCTTCACCACGTCACGCGTGATCGTGAAGGGGCGCGGCCGCTCGAAGCCCTCCCGGAAGATGCGGATCGTGATCGCGCTGCCGCGTTTGCCGCGCATCAGCTTGACCGCGTCGAAGAGCGTCATGCTCTTGGTGTTCTTGCAGTCCTCGGCCCAGCCCTCGGGCTTCTCGGTCGGGCAGATCGCGGTGATCTGGTCCTTCGGCTCGATGCCCGCCCGCCAGGCCGGCGTGCCCTCGATCGGCGAGACCACCTCGATGTAGCCGTCGCGCCGCTTGCTGATCTCGATCCCGAGGCCGTTGAACTCGCCGCGGGTGTCGATCTGCATCTCCTTGTGCGCGTCGGGGTCCATGTAGGCCGAGTGCGGGTCGAGCTCGGCGAGCATCCCGCGCACGGCGCCGCGGATCAGCTCGGTCTCGTCCACCTCCTCGACGTAGTTGCGCCGCACCAGGTGCATCACCGAGGTGAACAGGCTCAGGTCCTCGTAGCGGGCGGCAGCCACCGAGCCGGACGGCCCGGGCCCGAGGAAGACCGTGGCGGCCGCGGCGCCGGCCGCGAAGAGGAGGACGGAGCGGAAGGTGGTGGGTCGCATCGGGATCCGTGGACTCCTGGGACGGCCGGGCGATTCGGCGGCGCCGGCCGGAGCCTCGCGGCCGCCTTGCGGAAGCGACGGATCTTAGCAGGCCGCGGCGGCGCGCCGGGCCGCCGCCCCGAGCTCCGCGCGCGGGCCCGGGGCGGCGCGCAGCCAGCGCCGCGGGTCCACCGCCTGGCCGCCTTCGCGCACCTCGAAGTAGAGGCGCGGGCCCGTCAGCGAGCCCGTGTCGCCGACCGTGCCGAGCACGCGGCCCGCCTCGACGACGTCGCCCACCTCGACGCGCAGCTCGTCGAGGTGGCCGTGGACCGTGAAGAAGCGCTCGCCGTGGTCGAGGATCACCATCCGGCCGTAGCCGCGGAACCAGCCGGCGAAGCGCACGATCCCCGCGGCGACCGCCCGCACCTCGCTGCCCCGCGTGGCGCCGAAGTCGACGCCCTTGTGGAAGACCTCGGTCAGGAACTGCTCGTCCACCTGGCGCCCGAAGCCGCGCACGATGGGCGCGTCCACGGGGGCGGGCAGGCGGCCCCGGAGCGAGGCGAAGGAGGGGCCTGCGGGCAGATCCGGCAGCGGCGCGGGCGCCTCGCCGAGCTCGGCGAGCGCCTCCTCGAGCGCGCGCGCCGCCTCCTCGAGCTCGCCGAGCGCCGCGCTCTCGCGCGCGCGGTCGCCGCGCACGCGGGCCAGCAGGCGCTGCTTCTCGGCGCGCTCGGTGGCGAGCTCGCTCCGGCGCGCGCCGAGCTCGGCGAGGGCGCGGCGGGCGCGCTCGCCGGTGGCGACGGCCTCGCGGCGGGCGGCGTCGAGGTCGGCCTGCTCGGTGCGGGCGCGGCTCACGAGCAGGCGGTCGTGCTCGAGAAGGAGCGAGAGCGCGCGCACGCGCTCGAGCAGCTCGCGCAGCGACTGCGCGGCGAAGAGGAGCTGCGCCGGCCCGAGCTCGCCCGTCTTGTAGAGCGCCACCACGCGCCCGGCCATCGCGGCGCGCGTGCGCGCGAGGGTCTCCTCGAGGGCGGGCAGGCGCGCGGCGGCGGTGCGCTCGGCGTCCCCGGCGGCGGCGACCTCGCGCTCGTTGTGCGCGGTCTCGTCCGCGGCGGCCGCGATCGCCCGGTCCGCGGCCTCGAGCGCGTCGAGCAGGCCCCGCTGCTCGGTCTCGAAGGCCGCGACCCGCGCGCGCCGCTCCTCGATCGCCTTCTCGAGCCGCTCGAGCCGTGCCGCGCGGTCCTCGACGGCGTGGGCGGAGAGGGCCAGCAAGGTGGTCAGCGCCCAGAGCGGGAGCGTCGTGGTGATCTTCGCTCGCCTGCGGCGCGCGCCGCGCGCCCCGGGCGCAGGCGGCGCCCGGCGGGTCACGAGACCCGCGTCCGGGCGACCGCCACCGCGGCGCCCACCAGGCCGAAGGCAGCTCCGCCGGCCACGAGAGCGGCGATGCTCCCGGGCGACAGGAAGCCCGGCTCGGACCAGCCGAGGAAGAGCTCGAGCGCGTCACCGAGCTGGGGGACCGCGATCCGGTAGAGGCCGTAGAGGAGCCCGACCCCGAGCAGGCCCCCGAGCGTCCCCTGGATCACGCCCTCGAGCAGGTAGGGCACGCGCAGGAAGGTCCGGCTCGCGCCGACCAGGGCCAGGATGTCGAGCTCGTCGCGGCGCGCGTAGACGGCGAGGCGGATCGTGTTGGCGACGATCAGCAGGGTCGCGAGCGCGAGGATGGCCCCGAGCGCGAGACCCGCGCTGCGGACCAGCGACAACGCCCGCGCGTAGCCCTCGACCCAGGCCTCCCCGCCCGCCACCTCCTCGACCCCGGGCAGCGCCCGCAGCGCGGCGGCCAGCGCGCCGGCCTCCTCGGCGCGGTCGGCGCCGGGCGCGAGGGTCACCTCGATCGACGCGGGCAGCGGGTTCTCCTCGAGCGCCTCGAGCAGGGCGCCGCCCCCGAGCCGCTCGCGGAAGCGCTCGAGCGCGGCCTCGCGCGTGACGAGCTCGACGCGCGCCACGCCGCCGAGCCCCGCCACGCGCCGCGCGAGCGCGCTCTCCCCGGCGCCGTCCAGGTCGAGGTCGAGGAAGGCCGTCACCTGGCGCGCGTCGCCCTGGCGGTCGAGCAGCGCGCGCATGTTGCCGGTGATGATCATGAGCCCGCCGAGCGGGATCACCGCGACGGCGATCGTCGCGATCGAGACCACGCTCGGCAGGGGGCTCCCGGCCAGGCCGCGCAGGGCGGCGCGCACGAAGGTGAAGAGCTGGTGGAGGGCGCTCACCGGCCGCCGCCGGCCGCGTCCTCGACGAGGCGGCCCGCCTCGAGGCGCAGGGTGCGCCGCGCGTAGCGCCGGATCAGCGCCAGGTCGTGGGTCGCCACCAGCACCGTGGTGCCACGCGCCGCGGCCGCCGCGACGAGGTCCATGATCTCGACCGTGAGCTCGGCGTCGAGGTTGCCGGTGGGCTCGTCGGCGAGCAGGATCGCCGGCTCGTTCACGAGCGCGCGCGCGAGCGCGACCCGCTGCTGCTCGCCGCCCGAGAGCGCCGGCGGCAGCTCGTGGCGCCGGTGCTGGAGGCCGACCCGGCGCAGCATCGCGAACACCTTCGAGCGTACCTCGCGCGGCGGGCGCCCGAGCACCTCGAGGGCGAGCGCCACGTTGTCCTCGATCGAGCGGGTCGGGATCAGCTTGAAGTCCTGGAACACGACCCCGATGCGCCGGCGCAGCGCCGGGATGCGCCGCTCGCCGAGCCGCGCGACGTTGCGGCCGAGCACCAGGATCTGGCCCTCGCTCGGGCGCTCGGCGGCGAACAGGAGCTTCATCAGCGTGGTCTTGCCCGCGCCGCTCGGGCCGGTCAGGAACACCAGCTCGCCCTTGCGGATCTCCACGGACAGGTCGCGCAAGGCGAAGCTTCCGGTCGCGTAGGTCTTCGAGACGTGGAACAGCCGGATCAGCGGCTCGCCGCCCGGCCGGCGCACGGGGGGCGGACGGGCCTGGCTGCGCGGCGGCGGGGGGGCGACGGGAGCGCGCCCGGTCACGCGCCGCTCACTCGAGCTTGGCGGAGCGCTGGCGGCGCACGCGCCGCGTGTTGTCGACGAGGTAGTCGAGGATCAGCTCGTCGAGCGGCCGGTCCGCGGAGCTCGGGGGGAGCGCCGCGGCCGGCGGAGGCGGCGCCGGCGGCGATTCCCCGGTGCGCTGGGTGTGGCCGGAGGCACCGGCGGCCTTGGTGGCCGCGAAGATCTCGGGCCCGAGCCGCTCGGCCAGGATCTCGTCGAGCTCGCCGGCCCGCAGCCGCGCGAGCATCGCCGCGTGCTGGCCCTCCATCAGGCTTCGCACCCGGGCCGGGAGGTCGCCCCCTTCGAGGAGCTGCTGGTAGCTGCTCTTCTCCGAGGCCAGGATCGTCCCCCCGTGATAGAGGTGGGTGATCACGTGCGGGTGGTTCCGCCCGCTGTCCTCGGTCTGGACGTGGAACAGGACGCCGCGATGGCGGACGTTGGTGTTGAACCCCGAGAGCATCCGTTCCCCTGCCAGGACGACCGCTTGGGCTGCGAGTTTGCGCGAGGGCCGGAGCCCGTGCAACGAGCCCAGCGCGCGGAGCACGTGCGCCCTCGGGCCGTCGGCTCACACGCAGGTCCCGCGCGGGTCATCGGCAGCCGGGCGAGCGAGCCTTACGCCGGCTCTCACCCCCGGCGGCCACCCGGCCGCCGGGGGTCCGGCGTCGGCTCGTGGGGGGCCGGTCGCCGTCACCGGAGCGGTGGAAGGGAGCAGCGGACGCGCCCGCGGCCGAGGAGCACGAGGCCGAAGGCGCCGACCATTGCGAGCGCGCCTGCGCCCGGCTCGGGGACGAGCCGGGCGCTTCCGGGAGTCGGCACCGGGAGCTCGCCGAAGTCGAGCGCGTTGTCGTCCGTGTCGAGGTCCGCGAAGTGGCGCGCGAGGCTCGAGCCGGCCGGCACGTCGGGAGCGGGCGTGCCCTCGCCGGCGAAGACCATCCCGGCTTCGAACACGCCGAAGCCGACGGCGTCGGCGACGCCGGCCGGGCCGCGCAGGACGAGCGAGTCCGGACCGTTCTGGAAGTCGAAGTTCAGGAGCAGGTCGGCGCCGGCCACCGCGGTCGTGCCGTCCGCGAGGCGATCGGCGACGACGTAGAGGCCGCCGGGCCCGATCACGCCGAGCAGCGCGAGGGTGGTCGCCACCTCCCCGTCGGCCCCGTTCACGATCTCGACGGTCCAGCCGTCGAGCACGGTGCCGGGTGTGCCGTGGAGCTCGACGAAGGACTGGCCGTCGTCGGAGCCGACGGCGTCGTAGAACACCTCCGAGATCAGCGGAAAGGCCGTGGCGGGCTGCGCCGCGAGCAGCGCCGCGCCGAGCGCCGCCGCGCGCGGCAGGATGCGGGCGGGGATCGTGGGTCGGGTCATCGTGCCTCCGGTCCGGTCGTGGGGACGGGGTGCGGCGGGGCGAGGAGCAAGGCGCATGCCGTGGGTCGCAGCCGCAGCGCGCGCCTGGGACCTGCGCGTGGCCCCGCGTGCACCCCTCACCGGTCGCCCGGCGGGCACACGCTCGCCCCCGCGCGCGGTCCGAACCAGCCGCCCGTCCAGGCGTCGATGCCGGCGGCCAGCTCCTCGGCGCGCAGCGCCTCGCGCGCGGCCTCGGGCGTGCCGGCACCGGCCGCCGCCGCGGCGTCGCGGGCGCGGCGGCGGTCGAAGTAGAGCTGGTTCAGCTCGTCGAGCACGTCGTCGCGCAGCTCGATCGTGCGGCGCATCTCGGTCGAGACGTCGATCTCCTCCGGGTGGTAGAGCAGGTCCCCGAGCTCCCAGGTGAGGCGCAGCGCGAGCGCCCGCTCCTTCTCGCGGTCGCGGTCCCGGTCGAAGAGGCGGTGCATCTGCCCGGACGTGAAGGACTCGTCCCAGGTCCGGTAGTGGCGGCTGTCGTCGACGAGCGCACCGTCGAGGCTGACCGCCGGCAGCGCGCCCCGGCGGCGGACGCCGCGCCACATGCGGGCGGTGCGCGCGCCCGTGAGGTCGAGATGGGCCAGCGCGGCGCGCTGCACGGCGGCGATCGGCGGATCGCAGGCGCTCCCGGTGCGCGGCGCGGCCGCGGGAGCGGAGGCCGCAGTGCCCCCGACCCCGGGCGCTCCCCCGACCAGCAGCCCGACGGCGCTCGCGACGAGGAGCTCGCCCTCCCGGACGGCGAGCGCGAAGGCGGGCTTGCTGCCGGCGGGCTCGCCCGCCCGGCGCCAGGGCCCGTCCGGGCGCTCCGCCTCGACGACGCCGCGGCCGGTGGCGATCCAGAGCCCGCCCGGCGCAGCGAGCAGGCGCACGGGCAGGGCACCCGGCGGGAGCTCGGGGCGATACACGCTCCAGCGTCGCCCGGCCGCGTCGCCGGCGAGGAGCGCGTCGCGGCCGAGCACGAGGACGCCGTCAGCCGCGGCGCTCACGTCGAGCGCCGGGCGCAGCAGGACCGGCGTCGCGACGGAGGTGGCGAGCACGCGCGCGGCGCCGTCGCGGCCCGCAAGGCGCGCCCGGAACACGCCGCGTTCGGCGGCGATCCACAGGAGGGCGGCGTCACCCGGCGCCTCGGGCGGCGCCAGCGCGATGCCATGGACGGACGGCGGCGCCTCGCCGGCCTCCGCCTCGTCGGGGCGCGGCGGCTCGGCCTCCCCGAAGCTGCCCTCGACCCGCGCGAAGCGCTGCCCGTCGCGGCTCCAGTGGACGCCGTCCCGGGTGGCGACGGCGAGGAGCCTTCCGCGCGAGGCCACGCGCAGGACGGCGCGCGCCGCCTCGCCCGGCGCCGGCGGGCGCGCGGCGAGGCGCTCGCCGGCGAAGCGGAACAGGCCCTCCTCGCTCGCGACCCAGAGCGCACCATCGGCGGCAAAGGCGAGGTCGTGCACCGCGCCGCGCAGGGGGATGCGAACCCAGCCCGACCCGGGGCCGGGCGCTGCGGGCAGCAGCAGGCCGCGCGCGTCGCCGGCCGCGAGCGCGCCGCCGGGTGCGGTGGCGAGCGCGAGGAGGCCTCCCTCGGCCGCGACCGGCTCCGCCGCGAGCGACCAGCGGCGGGCGCCCGCGGCGGGCCCCGCGGCGACGGGAGGCGGCCCGGCCGCGCTCGCCGGCAGCGCCAGGCCCGCGAGCGAGAGCCCGGCGCACGCGAGAGCCAGGAGGACGGGGCGGAGCCGGCGTCGGGTGGGATGCGTCACGGAGCGGGCGCCGGAGCAAGGCGTGTGCCGTGCCCCGTGCCGCGACCGCAGCGCGGGCGAGGGTCGGCAACCGGACGTTCACCCCGGGTCCGTGAACACGGAGCCGCCCCGGGTCCGGCGGCCGGCTCCGGCGGACCGGGCCCGCCTTCTTGACGGGAATCGGCCCCTCCAGAAGAATCGCCGGCCTATGCGGTGCGCGCGGCTCTCGCTCCCGACGGCAAGCCTGATCGCCACGGTCGGAGTCCTCGCTGCCCTCGGAGCGCCGCTCGTGCCCGCCCCCACCGCACGCGCCGAGACGCCCGTCATCTACAAGTGGGTCGACGAGAACGGCGTCGCCCACTACACGACCGATCGCGAGCGGATCCCCGCCTCGATCCGCGATCGCGTGACCCAGGCCGGCGGCGCCAAGCGCGGTGCCGACTGGCTGGAGAGCGATGCCGGCCCGCCGGGCCTGAGCCCCGCCGCGCCGCTTCCGGGCGTGCCGGCCGCTGCGACGCCGCGCGAGCGCGAGGCCGAGGGCGTCGAGCTGCCGGAGGAGAGCGACGGCGTCCACGCGGTCGAGGCCCGGCCCGACTGGTCCGAGGCGCCGGGCGGCGAGGCGGCCTGGGCGCCGGGCGACCTCGGAGACGAGAAGGCGACGCCGGCGCAGGCGCCGGTCGAGGCGCCACCCGTCGCTGCGACGGCGACGGCTGGCAGGGCCGCGCCCGCGCCCGAGCCCGCGATCGACGACGCAGCGCTGGCCCCGCCGCCGCCGCCCCCGCCGCCGCTCGAGGCCGACGGTGCTCCGGTGGCCGTCGTGCCGCCCGCACCGGAGCCGGATCCGGCGCCCGCCCGATCGGCCCCGGCCGGGCGCGAGGCCCCGGTCGATCGAGAGGCCCCGGTCGCGGAGAGCGCGCCCGGGCTACCGGCCCCCGAAGCCGCGGTGGCCGTGGGGCGGGCCCCCGAGCCGAGCGCGCCCGCCGCCGTCGCCGCGCCCGCCCCGCGCGATCTCGCGCCCGACGAGGCGGAGGAGCTCGCGAAGCTCGACGCGCAGATCTCCGAGGTGGAGGCGGAGATCGCCCGCGACGAGGAGGCGCTGATGGGCCTGATCAGCTCCGACGAGGCCACCCGCCACGACGCCCTGGTCGACGACCCGAAGTTCCGCGACATCGCCCAGCGCCTGCCCCAGCTGCAGGCCGACCTCGAGCGGCTGCGCGAGCGCCGCGCGCAGATCCAGCCCGCCGTCTCGCGTCCGTGAGCGCGGCCGAGCCGGCGCGCCCGATCGCCGTCCTGGCGGGCGGGGTCGGCGCCGCGCGCTTCCTGGCGGGGCTCGTGCGCGTGGTGCCGCCCGCGTCCGTCACCGCCGTCGTCAACACCGGGGACGACCGCGCCTTCTACGGCGTCCACGTCTCCCCCGACCTCGACATCGTCACCTACACGCTCGCGGGTCGGGTCGACCCGGACAAGGGCTACGGGCTCGCCGGCGACACCTTCTCGGTGATCGAGGCGCTCGGCGCGCTCGGGCACCCGACCTGGTTCCGGCTCGGTGACCGCGACCTCGCCACGGCCCTGCACCGCACCGGGCGGCTGCGCGAGGGCGCCGGCCTCGCGGCCGTGGCCGACGAGGTGCGGCGCGCCTACCGGGTGGCGGTGCGGATCCTGCCCATGTCGGAGGACCCCTGCCCCACCTTCGTCGGGCTGCGCGGGGGCCGCCGCGTGCACTTCGAGGAGTACCTGGCGCGCGACGGCGCGCCCGACGAGGTGGAGCTCGTGGACCTCGCTGCGGCCCGCGCCGCTCGCCCGGCGCCCGGCGTCGTCGAGGCGCTGCGCGGTGCGCGGTGCATCCTGGTGTGTCCCAGCAACCCCGTGGTGTCGATCGGGCCGATCGTGGCGGTGCCGGGCGTGCGCGAGGCGATCGCGGCCTCGGGCGCCCCGGTGGTGGCGGTCTCGCCGATCGTCGGCGGCGCGCCGGTCAAGGGGCCCGCGGACCGGCTCCTGCGCGGGATCGGGGCGGAGGTGTCGGCGCGCGGGGTGGCGGCGCTCTACCGGGAGTGGGTGCAGGGCTTCGTGCTCGACGCGCGCGACGCGGCGCAGGCACCCGACATCGCCGCGCTCGGCCTGCGCGCGCGCGCGGTCGACACGATCATGCGGGACGCCGGGGCCGCCGCGCGACTCGCGGGCGTGGCGCTCGCGCTCGCCGACGAGATCGCCGGCGACGCGTCCTAGCGCGATGCCCGCCGCCGTCGTGCCGGTCAAGTCGCTCGCGGCGGGCAAGTCGCGGCTGGCCGCCGCGCTCGGCCGCGCGCGCGCCGGGGCGCTGGCGCTCGCCATGCTCGAGGACCTGCTGGCGGCGCTGGCGCGCGTGCCCGGGCTCGACGCGATCGCGGTGGTGACGCCGGACGCGGGCGTCGCCGAGGCGGCCGAGCGGGCGGGTGCCCGCGCCCTCCGCGGCGACGACCCGGGCCTCGACGCCGCGATCGCCCGCGCCGCGCGCGAGCTCGGCCCCGTCTGCGCCGACGGCCTGCTGGTGGTGCTCGGCGACGTCGCCGGCGCGCGCCCCGGCGAGCTCGCGCGGCTGCTCGAAGCGCTCGCCGCCGGCCCGGCGCCGCGTGCGGCGCTCGCGGCCTCGCTCGACGGCGGCACCGCCGCGCTCGCCCGCCGCCCCCCGGACGCCTTCCCCTCCTGCTTCGGGCCCGACAGCGCCCGGCGCCACCGCGAGGCGGCCGCCCGGGCGGGCGTCCCGCTCGTCGAGCTCGCGCTCCCCTCGCTCGCGCTCGACCTCGACGACGAGGCGGACCTGCGCGCGTTCCTGGCCGGCCCCGGCGACGGGCCGCGCACGCGCGCGCTCCTCACCTCGTTCGGTCTCGCGCCCGGCACGGCGCCGCGCGCCGGGGCGCGCACCCCGTGAGCGCGCCGCCGGCCCCGCCCGGGGATCTGCGCCTCCTCGCGCTGCGCGGGATCCCCGCCGTCCGCGCCGGCGACGACCTCGCCGGGCTCCTCGCGTCGGCCGCCGCCGCGCAGGGCCTGCGCCTCGCGGGCGGCGTGCTCGTGGTGGCCCAGAAGGTCGTCTCGAAGGCCGAGGGGCGCGTCGTGCGGCTGGCCACGGTCGAGCCCTCGCCCGAGGCGCGGCGCATCGCCGCCGCCGACGGCAAGGACCCGCGCCACGTCGAGGTGGTGCTGCGCGAGACGGCGCGCGTCGTGCGCCACGCGCGCGGCGTCTGGATCGCGGAGACCCGACACGGGTTCGTGTGCGCGAACGCCGGCGTCGATCTCTCCAACGCGCCCGGCGCCGACCAAGCCGTCCTGCTGCCCGAGGATCCCGACGCCTCGGCGCGCCGGCTGCGCGAGGCGCTGCTCGCCGCCGGCCACGGCCCGCTCGGGGTGGTGGTCTCCGACACCTTCGGGCGCCCCTGGCGCGAAGGGCTCGTCGACGTGGCGCTCGGCAGCGCGGGCCTCGCCCCGATCGCGGACTGGCGCGGGCGCCGCGACCTGGCCGGCCGCCCGCTCGAGGTGACGGCGATGGCGCAGGTCGACCAGCTCGCCGCCGCCGCCGGCCTGCTGATGGGCAAGGACGCCGGCGTGCCGGCGGTCTGGATCGCCGGCGCCATCCCCTCGGGCGACGGCACGGTGCGCGAGCTGCTGCGCGACCCGCAGGCGGATCTGTTCCGGTGAGCCGCGGCGGCGCCGGCGTGCAGACCGGCGCGGGGCGGCTGCGCGTGCTCTTCGTGCACGGCCAGGAGAGCGGGCCCCAGGGCACCAAGGCGCGCCTGCTCGCCGCGCACTTCGACGCGCTCACGCCCGCGATGGACACGCGCGACTTCGAGGGCTGCGTGGGCCAGATCGGCCGGGCCGCCGCGGCGTTCCAGCCCGACCTCGTGGTGGGCTCGTCCTTTGGCGGCGCGGTGGCGCTCGCCCTCCTCCAGCGCGGGCTCTGGCGCGGCCCGACCCTGCTCCTCGCCCCGGCCGGCGCCGAGCTCGGCCTCGAGCTGCGGCTTCCCGAGGACGCCTGGGTCTGGATCGTGCACGGCACCCGCGACGACGTGGTCCCGATCGCGGCAAGCCTGACGCTCGCGCGCACGGGGACGCCCGAGCGGGTCCGCCTGCTCGAGGTGCACGACGACCATCGCCTGTCCGCGACGGTGGCGAGCGGCCGGCTCGTCGCGCTGGTCCGCGAGCTCGTGCAGCGCGCCGGCGAGCCCGCGCGCAGCGCCGGCGATCGACACCTTCGCGTGTTCTTCGAGGAGCCCGCCCTGTGGCCGGTGCTCGCCGCGGCCGCGGGCGGGCTCGCGAGCCTCCTCGCCTGGCTCCTCGCCACCGCGTTCCGGACGCGCCACCCGCTGCTGCTGCTCGGCGTCACCCTGCTCGCCGGGACCAGCGCCATCCAGGTCCGCGGCGACTGGCGCGGGCGCCGCCCGGGCCTGCTGGGCGGCGCGCTGCTCGGGCTCTGGGCGCTCGGCGCCGCCCTCGCGGTGGTGGCGGCGCGCTACGGGATCTTCTGATCGCTGGTGAGCTCCGCCAGCACCGCCCACAGCTCGGCGACCCCGAGGCGCGTGCGTGCCGAGGTCGCGACGAGCCGGGCGCGGCTCCCGTAGGCGGCCGCGAGCGCGCGCAGGCGCTCCGCACGGGCGCCGTGGCCGAGCTTGTCGGCCTTGGTGGCGGCGATCACGACCGGGACGCCGCGCAGGGCGAGCCAGTCCACCAGCGCGAGCTCGTCGTCGCCGGCGTCGCGGCGCAGGTCCTGGATCAGGACCGCCGCCCGCAGCGGCGCGCGCCGCTCGAGGTAGCCCTCGACGAGTGCCTGCCAGGCCCGGCGTTCGGACTTCGCGACGCGCGCGAAGCCGTAGCCCGGCAGGTCCACGAAGAGCAGCGCGTGGGCGTGGTCGCCCTCGTCGAGGCGCTCGATCCGGAAGAAGTGGAGCAGGCGCGTCTTGCCCGGCGTCGCCGACACGCGCGCCAGCTCGCGGCGCCCGGCGAGCGCGTTCAGCAGGCTCGACTTGCCCGCGTTCGAACGGCCGAGGAAGGCCACCTCGGCAAGCCCCTCGCGCGGGAAGCCCTCGGCGCCGGCCGCGCTCGCGACGATGCGCGCGTCGCGGATCCTCACCGCGGCGCCGGGAGCACGCCCGCGATCCGCGCGAGCGCCTCCTCGATGGCCGCGTCGGGCGCCGAGAGCGTGAAGCGCAGCCAGCCCTCGCCGGCGGCCCCGAAGTCGATCCCCGGGGTCACGGCCACGTGGGCCCGCTCGAGCAGGTCGAAGGCGAGCCGGCGCGAGTCGGCGCCGAAGGCGCGCGCGTCCGCGAACACGTAGAAGGCGCCGCGCGGCGGGGCCGGCACGCCGAAGCCGAGCGCGCGCAGGCCCTCGACCAGGAGGCCGCGCCGGCGCTGGTAGGCGGCCAGCATCGCCTGGCGGGTCGGCTCGCCCGCGGCGAGCGCCGCGATCCCCGCACGCTGGGCGAACTCGCTCGCCGAGATGAAGAGGTTCTGCTGCATGACCTGGAGCGCGCGCAGCGCGTCGTCGTCGGGTGCGATCACGTGACCGAGCCGGAAGCCGGTCATGGCGTAGCGCTTCGAGAAGCCGTCGAGGACGAAGGCGCCCTCGCAGCAGGCCAGCGCCGAGGGCGCGCGGGCCCCGTCGAAGACGAGCCCGTCGTAGAGCTCGTCGGCCACGAGCGGGACGCCGAGCGCGCCGAGCGCGCGCAGGGTGGCCTCGTCCTGCACCGCGCCCGTCGGGTTCGCCGGCGAGCCCACCACGATCGCGCGGGTGCGCGGCGAGAGCGCCCGGCGCACGGCGTCGGGGTCCACCCGCCAGCCGTCGGCCGCGCTCGTCGGCACGAAGACCGGCGTGCCGCCGCAGAAGCGCACGAAGTTCGGGTAGCAGGGATAGTGGGGGGTCGGGATCAGCACCTCGCCGCCGGCCTCGACCAGCAGCCCGAACACCAGCAGCATGGCCGGCGACGTGCCGCTCGTCACCAGCACGTGTCGGGGATCGACGGGGGCGCCGCTGCGCGCCGACTCGTAGGCGGCAATCGCCGCGCGCAGCTCGGGCAGGCCGCGGCTGTCGGTGTAGCGGGTCTCGCCGGCGGCCAGCGCGCGGGCGCAGGCGGCCACGGCAGCCGGCGGCGGCGGCGCGTCGGGCTCGCCGATCTCGAGATGGATCACGCGCGCACCGGCGCGCTCGAGGGCCTGCGCCCGTTCGAGCACCTCCATGGCAAGGAACGGCGAGAGGGCGGCGGCGCGCGCTGCGCGGCGGGCGGACATGGGGCCCGCGAATAGCCGCTGCCGGGGGGGAACGCCAACCGGCGCTCACCGGAGGGCTCCGCCGCGCTGGAAACACCTCGGCCGGGTGCTAGCTTGGACCCACTCTCTCGAGCCGGGAAATCCCCTCGCCATGTCCAAGGGTCTGCAGATCGCGCTCGGCGGCGTCGTGGTCGCCGTGCTCCTCGGCTGGTACGCCGCCACCAACCTCGAGGAGATCGGGACCTTCCAGTACTTCCAGACGCTCGCGGAGTTCCGCGCCGCCGACACCGGCCGGGCGGCGCGCGTCCACGGCTACGTCGCGCCCGGCTCGATCGAGCGCGACATGGGCGCGCGCTCGATCCGCTTCGCGGTCGTGCAGGACCCCCCGCACGCGGCCCCGGGCGCGTCCGCCCCGGACTCCCTGCGGGTCGTCTACGGCACGCTCACGGCGCCCGACATGTTCAAGGACGGGGCCGAGGTGGTGGTCGAGGGCCGGATGGGCAGCGATGCCGTGTTCGTGGCCGACAACGTGATGGCCAAGTGCCCCTCGAAGTTCGAGGCGAAGCAAGCGCAGCAGGCGAGCTACTGAGCGGTGGCGGAGCTCGGCCTCTACGCGTTGCGGCTCGCCTTCTTCTCCGCGCTCGCCGGCGTGCTCGCGGGCGTGCTCGCCGGCTCCCGGGCGCGCGCCGACCTCGCGCGCGTCGCCCAGCGCGCGGTGCTCCTGACCTTCTTCTTCACGGCGGCCGCCGCCTTCGGGCTCGTCTGGTGCCTCGTCACGGGCGACTACACGCTCGCCTACGTGGCGCGCCACAGCGCCCAGAGCATGGCCCTGCCCTACCGGATCGCGGCGCTGTGGGGCGGCCAGGGCGGATCGCTGCTGCTGTGGGTCCTGATCTCGCTCGTCTACGCGAGCGCGGCGACCTGGATCCATCGCGACAGCCAGCGCTCGCTGCTGCCCTGGGTGAACGCGATCCTGCTCCTGAACGCGCTCTTCTTCCTCGGGCTCGTCAACTGGATCCCCGACGTCAACCCCTTCCAGAAGCTGCCCCCGGGACAGGTGCTCTCCGACGGCCAGGGCCTGAACCCGCTGCTCCAGCACCCGCTGATGATGATCCACCCGGTGCTGCTCTACTCCGGCTACACGGGCTTCTCGGTGCCCTTCGCCTTCGGCGCCGCGGCCCTGATCACCGGACGGCTCGGCGACGGCTGGCTGCGGGCGACGCGGCGCTGGACGCTGGTGCCGTGGTTCTTCCTGTCGGCGGGCATCCTGGTCGGCGGGCGCTGGGCCTACGAGGTGCTCGGCTGGGGCGGCTACTGGGCCTGGGACCCGGTCGAGAACGCCTCGTTCATGCCCTGGCTGCCGGCCACCGCCTTCCTGCACTCGGTCATGATCCAGGAAAAGCGCAACATGCTGAAGACCTGGAACCTGGTCCTGATCGGGATCACCTACGCGCTGTGCCTGTTCGGGACCTTCCTGACCCGCAGCGGGGTGATCTCGTCCGTGCACTCGTTCACCGCGGCGGGCTGGTTCGGATACGTCTTCCTCGCCTACGTGGCCGTGATCAGCGCCGCCTTCCTCGGGCTCGTGCTGTGGCGGCGCGGGTCCCTCCGCACCGGGAACCGCCTCGAGTCGCTGGTGTCGCGCGAGGCGAGCTTCGTGATCAACAACTGGGTGTTCATGGTGATCCTGGTGATCGTGCTGTGGGGCACGATGTTCCCGGTCCTCTCCGAGGCCGTGCGCGGCACCAAGATCTCCGTGGGCCCGAGCTTCTTCAACAAGCTCACGGGGCCCTTCGCGGCGCTGCTGCTGCTGCTGACCGGGGTGGGCCCGCTGATCGCCTGGCGGCGCGCATCGCTCGAGAGCCTGCGCCGGCAGTTCCTGAAGCCGGTGCTCGTGGGGCTCGCGGCCTTCGTGGCGACCCTGGCGGTCTTCGGCCGCGAAGCGGGCGTCTACCCCCTCGTGTTGTGGTCGCTCGGCGCCTTCGTGATCGCGACGATCACCCAGGAGTACGCGCAGGCGATCGCGGTCCGCATGCGCGGCGGCGAGTCCGCGCCGCGCGCGCTCGCCACGCTGCTGCGCCGCAACCAGCGCCGCTACGGCGGCTACGTCGTCCACCTGGGGGTGGTCTTCATCCTGATCGGGATCTCGGGCGCCGCCTTCGACGAGGAGCGGCTCGAGAACGTGCAGCCGGGCGGCACGATCGCGATGAACGGCTACCGGCTCGAGTACCTGACCGCGAAGCCGCTGCCGAAGCAGCACTACGGCGGCGCCGTCGCGCGGCTCGCGCTCTATCACGGCGACGAGCCGCTGGCGGTGCTCGCGCCCCAGCGGCGCATGTACTGGCTCGAGCAGCAGCCGGCCTCGATCCCCTCGATCCGCTCCACCCTGCGCGAGGACCTGTACGTGATCCTGACCGCGCTCGAGCCCGACGGGTCCGCGACCCTCAAGATCCACCGCAACCCGCTCGTGAACTTCATCTGGATCGGCGGCTGGACCTTCCTGCTCGGGGCGCTGCTGGTCCTGTGGCCGCACCCCGAGCGGCGCGCGACGCGCGGCGAATGAGGCCGGGCCGGGCGGCGCTCCTCGCGCTGGGGCTCGCGGTGCTGGCGGCGGCGCCCGCAGCGGCCCAGCACGACGACCGGCCCACCGGGGTCGCCGACGTACCGCCGGGGCCCGCAGCGATCCGCGGGCGCGTCGTCCACGCCGAGGACCCCGGCCGCGCGGCCGGAGTCGAGGTGATGCTCTACGCGCTGCCCGCCGGCAGCGCGCCGGGCGTGCGGCGCGCGACGAGCGGTGCGGACGGCGCCTTCGCCTTCGAGGGCATCTCGAACGATCCCGAGACGGCCTACCTGGTCGGCGCGCGCCACGCGGGCGTGGCCTATCCCGGCGCCCGCATCACCTTCGCGGCCGGACAGACCGAGCAGGCCGGGGTCGAGATCCGGATCGGGGAGACGACCCCCGATCCCTCCGCGGTGTCGGTGGGTGAGCTGGAGCTGCGGGTGACGCCGCGCGGCGGGCAGCTCGCGGTGCTCGAGCGGGTCCGGCTCGCGAACGCGGGCCCGCGCACGGCCTACGTACCCGCGGAGCAGCGCGGCTCCGCCCAGCCGGTCTACCGGGCCGAGCTGCCTGCCGGCGCGAGCGCGTTCCACGTCCCGCTCGGCCTCGCGCCCGAGGGCCTCGTCCAGGAGGACGGGCACGTTCGCTTCTACGGGCCCGTGTATCCCTCCGCCTGGGACGGCCCTGCGGCGCAGGACCAGGGGCTCTCGTTCGAGTACCGGGTGCCGGCCGACGCCGCGGGCGCCGTGGCGCTGCGCAAGCGGCTGCCGGCCGGGGCGGGCCGCCTGGTCGTCCTGGTCCCGGCCGATGCGCCGGCGCCGGCCCTGCCCGGCGCGCGCGACGAGGGCGAGGTCGAGATCGACGGCCGGCGCTGGCGCCGCTTCGTCCACGAGCGCCTGGCGCCCGGACGCGAGCTGGCGGCCGGCTTCACGGTGCCGCCCGTGCGCGTCGATCCCGGCGCCGTGCATCTCGAGGAGTCGCGCATCTTCCTCGAGCTCGACGACGCCGCGCTCCTGGTACGCGAGGAGCTGAAGCTCACGGTCGCCGGCGACGCGCCGGTGGCGGGACGCCCGGGCGAGCCGCTGCTCGCGCTCCACGTGCCGCCGGGCGCCGCCGACCTGCGCTTCGACCGGGCGCTCTTCGAGCGCGGCCTGCGCGCCAGCGACGAAGGCGAGGCGGTCCTCGACGGCCCGCTGCCGCCCGGCGAGAGCTCGATCGAGATCGCCTACCACCTGCCCGTGACGGACCCGGCGGCGGGCGCCGTCTTCGCGCGCCGCTTCGACCGGCCGCTGCCCCTGCTCTCGATCTTCGTCGCTGACACCGGATTGCGTTTCGGATCCGAGCGCCTGCACCGCCGGCGCCCGGTGGCGACGCCCGACCGCAGCTACCTGCACCTCGAGGCCTTCCAGGTGGAGCCCGACGAGACGGTGTCGCTGGCGCTCGTGCAGCTCGGCGCACCGGCCGGGCTGCCGCGCGCGCTGCGCTACGGGCTGGTGGCGCTGGCCGCCGCCGCCGCGGTCGCCTTCCTGGGCGGACCGATCCGGCGCAGCGGCGAGGCGGCGGGGCGGGCCGGAGCCGGCCCCGGGCGCCCGGGCGAGCCCGCCGAGGACCCCGCGCGCCACGAGCGCGAGTCCGTCTACGCGGCGCTCCGCGATCTCGAGCACGATCACGAGACCGCGAAGGTCTCGGATGCCGACTACGCGGCGATGCGCCAGGAGCTGCGCGCCCGGGCTGCGGCGCTGCTGCGCGCCGAGGACGACGGTCGCGCGGGGGGGGCGCGCGGGGCGGCGGCCCCGGCCGGCCCCGTCGCGGTCGTTCCGCCCGCCGCGCAAGCCCCCGCCTGCGGCGCCTGCGGCGCCGGGACGCGGGCCGGGGATCGCTTCTGCTCGCGCTGCGGCGCCGCCCTCGCAGCGGATCCCGCGCGCGAGGTGTCTGCTTGAGCGAGGCGGCCGGCCCGATGGCCCCGAGGGCCGTCGCGGTCGCCGCCGAAGGCCTCGGGAAGCGCTTCGGCCCGGTGGTGGCGCTGGCCGGGCTCGACTTCGCGGTCCCGGCGGGCAGCGTGCTCGCCGTGCTCGGCCCGAACGGCGCCGGCAAGAGCACGCTCCTGCGCCTGCTGGCCGGGCTCGCGCGCCCGAGCGCCGGGTGCGTGCGGATCGGCCCGGCCGCCGGTGGCGACCGGCGCCGCGTGCGCGGCCGGGTCGGCTACGTCGGCCACGCGACCTTGCTCTACCCGAACCTGAGCGCGCGCGAGAACCTGGCCTTCGCCGGGCGGCTCTACGGGGTCGCGGACCCCGGGCGGCGTGCCGACATCCTGCTCGCCGAGCAGGGGCTCGACGGGCTCGCCGCGCGGCCGGCCGGATCGCTCTCGCGCGGCCAGGCCCAGCGCCTCGCGATCGCCCGCGGGCTCGTGCACGATCCGCCCGTGGTGCTGCTCGACGAGCCCTTCACGGGCCTCGACCCGACCTCGGCCGATCGCCTCGCCGCGCGCGTGCGCGCGCTCGCCGCCGCCGGCCGCGCGGTCGTGCTCGTGACCCACGACCTTGCCCAGGCCGCGGCGCTCGGCGACCGCGCGCTGCTGCTGGTGCGCGGGCGAGTGGCCTTCGATTCCGCGGGCGCCCCGCCCTCCGCCGCGGCGCTGGAGGCCGCCTGGCGCGCGGCGGGCCCGGCGGCTTGACGCCCCTCGATGTTCTCGCGTGAGCGCTCGGGATCCTCGCGCATGAGCGTCGTGCTCGCGATCCTCTGGAAGGACCTCGTCACCGAGTGGCGCAGCCGCGACCGCGTGGTGGCGATGGCGGTGTTCGCGTTCCTGGTCGTGCTCGTGCTGCACTTCGCGCTGCCCGCGCGCGACGCCGCAGAGGCGCGCCGGCTCGCGCCCGGGCTGCTCTGGGTCGCCTACGTCTTCGCCGCGCTGCTCGGCCTCGACCGCGCCTTCGCCCTCGAGCTCGAGAACGACGCGCTCGCGGGCCTCGCGCTCGCGCCGGCCGACCGCGGCTTCGTCTTCCTCGGCAAGGCGGCCGCGAACCTGGTGATCCTGGGCGCCGTCCAGGCCGCCACCGCGGTGGTCTTCGCGCTGGCCTTCGGCGTCGACCTCGGCGCGATCGCCGGCCGGCTCGCCGCGGTCGTGGCGCTCGGCTCGATCGGGCTGTGCGCCGTCGGCACGCTCTTCGGCGCGATCGCCGTGCGGACCCGCTATCGCGAGGTCATGCTGCCGCTGCTCCTGCTGCCGCTGCTCGTGCCGGTGCTGCTCGGCGCGGTCGACGCGACGGCGGGCCTCCTCGAGACGGGGACGCTACGTTGGCGCGCCGTCCAGCTCCTGGTGGTCACGGACGGCGTGTTCGGGATCGTCTCGTTCCTGGGCTTCGAGTACGTGCTCGACGAGTGACCCCGCGATTCCAGGAGGCGGAGCCATGGCTGCCCGGACGCCGGACCCGGCCGTGGACCGGATCGCCGCGCGCCTGCGGGCGCCGACGGCCTGGCTCCTGGCGGGCCTCGCCGCGCTCTGGATGGCGACCGTCGTGCGCGCCCCCGAGGATGCCGTGCAGGGCGTCATCCAGAAGATCCTCTACCTGCACCCCCCGCTTGCCTTCGCGGCCTACCTCGGCTTCGCGCTGACCGCGGTCGGCGGCGCGCTCTTCCTGTGGCGGGGCGACGACGCCTGGGACCGGCTGGCCCGCTCGGCGGCGGCGGTCGGCGTCCTGTTCTGCACGCTGATGATCCTGACCGGCCCGATCTGGGCGCGCGGCACCTGGGGGCGCTGGTGGTCCTGGGACCTGCGGCTCACGATCACGCTGCTGCTCTGGTTCGCCTACCTGGCCTACCTGCTCCTGCGCAGCTTCACCGAGGGCAGCGAGCGGGCGGCACGCTTCGCCGCCGTCTACGGGATCGCCGGGCTCGCCGTGATCCCGCTCAACTACTTCGCGATCGAGCTGTCGGGTGGCCGCGCCATGCATCCCGACAACCTGGCCGGGGACAGCCTCGGCGCCGGCATGGGCCTGCCCTTCCTGCTCGGGGTGCTGACCACCCTGGCCGCCTTCGCCCACCTGCTCGTGCGGCGCGTCGAGGTCGAGGGCCTCCGGGCGCGGCTCGCCGAGCAGGCCGAGGCCCGTCGGGGTGCCGACGAGGAGGGCCGGTGGGCTACGTGATCGCGGCCTACGGGCTCTCGTTCGCGGTGGTCCTGCTGTACCTCGGCCACCTCGTCCGGGAGCGCCGGCGGCTGGGCCGGGAGCTCGCGGCCGGGGCACGGCGCCCAGGGTCCGCCGACGTGCATCGGGACCGCCTCCGAGCGCGAAATTCCGGTTGACTTTCGCGGCTCTGGCCGGTACAAACGGGCAGCTCCCAAGCCACGGCGAACGCTGTCTCGCCGGCGATTCCGTTCCGTGACTCCCCGACGTGCCCTCCGAGAGCTGGCTTTCACGATCCACGGATTCGAGGACCTGCTTGGCCCCCCTCCCCGGCTGTGAAGCAACTTGCGCGCCGCACGCGATCGCGGCCGGCGTGCTTCCCACTTCCGCACACGACGGGTTCGGCGGGCAGGCCTTCGCGTGCCGGCAGGGGCCGTGCAACGTCGCTTCGATCCGCGCACGCCGGATCGGCAATGGCTCGCGCGCGAGGGCTTGGCACGTGGGCTGCTAGGTCGAAGGGTCGTCCCGCCGTGGAGCGGGCGGCCGGAACGCCAACACTGAAACCCGCCGGCCGGCCCCCCGCCGGAGCAGGGGCGGCGATCCGAGGACGACACCAGGGATGGCCAGCATGAAGCGCGGCGTCGGCTACTGCGAGAACACGGACTGCGAGGACTACGCCAAGGGCGTCTTCCTCCTGAACCACGGCGACACCTTCTACTGCCCGCGCTGCCGGCAGCTCGGCAAGGTCGAGAAGGAGCGCGGGTTCTACACCGGCAACTCGGACGTCTTCAAGGAGGTCCGCGTCGAGTACAACTACGACCCGATCAATGGCGTCTACCGCGAGATCGGGATCGTGCGCGACGAGAGCCTCTGGGGCCGCAACAACGTCTACACGCTGCAGAGCCCGCTGATCAAGACCGAGAAGCGCGCGCTCAAGGTCGCCGAGGCGATCCTCGCCAACCTGAACCGCTACCGGGGGCTGCTCAACGGCGACGAGATCCCGCGCACCACCGAGATCATCCTCTCCTTCGACGAGCCCTTCGAGGAGTTCCAGCGCAAGCTCGGCCAGCTCAGCAAGGAGTGGGAGGCCAGCGGGTTGCGCGAGGGCCGCCGCTAGCGGCAAGACGATTTCCCGGCGCCTCGATTCCCGATTCCAGCTTCGAGCCGCCTTCCGACGGGCCCGGTCGCGAGACCGGGCCCGTTGCGGTTTCGGGGACCGTCCTGCGCGTCAGCGCCCGCCGCGGCGGGCGGCGAGGTCGATCCGCATGCCGGCCAGGATCGCCGCGAGCCCCTGGTGCTCGTGGCGTTCGACGGGCTCCGCGAGCTCGCGGAGCGCGTCCTCGAGCGGACCGCGGAACCATGGGAAGATGCCTTCGGGGAGCGCGCCCGGGGCGAACCACTCGGCGCGCGGCATCTCGCGGCACGGGCGCAGGAGGCCGCCCGTGGCGCGGCACGCGAAGACGCACGCGGTGTGGGCGCGGAAGCCGGTGCGCCGGTAGTCCCCGACGTGGCGCTCGATCACGACCTCGAGCCCGGTCTCTTCGCGCAGCTCGCGGCGCAGCGCGTCCTCGTCGCTCTCGCCGTCGAGGCAGGCGCCGCCCGGCAGCTCCCAGCCGCGCAGCTCCCGGCGCTCGCAGAGCAGGAGCCCGTCCGGCCCCCGCACCACCGCCTGCACGATGCGCGGCCGCCCCGCGCCGCCGGCCGCGCGCGGCGCCAGCGCCTCCCAGCCCACCTGCGCCCAGGCGGGCAGCGCGCCGGCGAGCGCACGCAGGCGCCCCGCCATCGCGCCTAGTCGACGATCTTCGAGAGCGGGTACTCGACGATGCCCGAGGCGCCGCTCTCCTTGAGCTTCGGCAGCAGCTCGCGCACCAGGCGCTCCTCGATCACCGTGTTGAGCGCGACCCAACGCTCGTCGGCGAGCGTCGAGATCGTCGGCGTGGCGAGCGCGGGGAGCTGTTCCAGGACCTTGGCCAGGTGGCTGCGCGGCACGTTCATCATGAGGCCCACGCGGTCGATCGCCGCGATCGCGCCGCGCAGCAGGAGCAGCATGCGCTCCATCTTGTCGCGCTTCCACGGGTCGAGCACGGCCGCCGGGTGTGCGATGAAGCGCGGCGTGCTCTCGAGCACCACGTCGACGACGCGCAGGTCGTTGGCGCGCAGGCTCGAGCCGGTCTCGGAGACGTCGACGATCGCGTCGGCCAGCACGGGCGGCTTCACCTCGGTGGCGCCCCACGAGAACTCGACCTCGGCCGAGACCCCGTGCTTCCGCAGGTAGCCCTTGGTGAGCCCCACCGCCTCGGTCGCGATGCGCTTGCCCTCGAGGTCCCGGACGCCCTTCGTCCGCGAGTCCTCCTTCACGGCGAGCACCCAGCGCACCGGACGGTAGTTGGGCCACGGCGCCCGGAGGTCCGCCAGCTCCTTCACCTTGGCCTTGTTCTCGAGCACCCAGTCGAGCCCCGTGATGCCGGCGTCCATGACACCCTGCTCGACGTAGCGGGCCATCTCCTGGGCGCGAATCAGGATGCACTCGAGCTCGGGGTCGTCGATCGTCGGGTAGTAGGAGCGCGAGGAGATGCCGATCCGGTAGCCGGCGTGCGCAAAGAGCTTCACCGTGGTGTCCTGGAGGCTGCCCTTCGGCACCCCGAGGCGCAGGACGCGCTTGGCGGGCTTTCCCGCGCTCACCGCCCGTAGACCTCGGCGGGGTCGAAGACCTGCTCGCCCTCCTCCACCCAGCGCGCGCCGTCCCAGCGGCGGAAGAAGCAGCTTCGCTGGCCGGTGTGGCAGGCGGCGCGGCCCACCTGTTCGACCTCCAGGAGCACGGCGTCGCCGTCGCAGTCGACGCGCACGCTGGCGAGCCGCTGCACGTTCCCGCTCTGCTCGCCCTTGTGCCAGAGGCCCCGGCTGCGGCTCCAGTAGACGACCTCGCCGCGCGCGAGCGTCTCCCGCAGCGACTGCTCGTTCATGTGGGCGACCATCAGGATCTCGCCGCTCTTCGCGTCCTGCGCGATCGCGACGACGAGGCCGTTGCCCTTCGAGAAGTCGAGAGCAGCGACGAGCGCGTCGGCGGGCGGGGTGTCCGCGGGCATGGCGGCCCGGGAACCTACCCGGCGCGCAGGGCCCCCGCCAGACGTTCGGCGAGCCCGGCGAGCTCCTCGAAGCGCGGCCCGCGCGCGTAGAGCGCCTCGCGTGCCCCTTCGGCGCGCACCTTCTCGAGGATCCCGCGCCGGGCGAGCGCGTCGTAGGCCGCGCTGAAGGTGGCGGGGTTGGCGGCCTCGCGGCCCGCCACCTCGCCCAGGAGCTCGCTGCGCGCGAAGGCCTCGCCGGCGCGCCGCGCGACCTGCCGGCTGGTGCCGAGCTGGGGGTCGGCGAGCGCCGAGTCGAAGGCCGCGGCATACGCCTCGAGCAGGCCGCGCGTCTGCATGGCCAGGCGCCGCAGGTAGGGCCGACCCTTCTCGGTGGCGCGCACGGAACCCTCGTGGCGCTCGATCGCGCCGAGCCGCTCGAAGTAGTCGAGAAAGGCCTCGGCATGGGCTGCCAGCACGAGGCCGCGCTGGGTGAAGAGCTCCTGGTGGAACAGGTCGAGCCAGAAGCGCAGGTCCTCGCGCAGCTCCGCGACGCTGCCGCCGGCCAGCGCGCGGCGGGCCAGGAAGCTCGGCGCGGCCAGGAAGTGCAGGATGCAGTTGCGGTAGAGGTCGAGCGCGCGCCGCGCCCGCTCCTCGTAGAAGAGGATCTCGCCGCGCGGGTCGGGCTGCGACTGCACGAGGTCACTGCGCAGCAGGAACGCGATCGCGTCGTCGAAGTCGCCGAGGTCGCGCGCCAGCGCCGGCGTGATGCGCGCGTCCTGGAGGCGCAGCAGGTCGACGATCTCCTGCATGCGCGCCACCAGCTCGTGGCGGCGCAGGCCGCGCCGGCTCTCGCCCAGGAAGGCAGCGCCCGCCACGGCGGTGGCGTTGGCCACGGTGGCAGCGTTGATGCGCTCGACGATGCGGTTGCCGAGCTCGACGATGAACTGCCGCTTGTCGGCGGCGGCGGCGGGATCGGCCTCGGCGGCGAAGCGCGCCCGGTCGGCACCGATCGACTCGGCCAGCGAGATCGGCTCGCCGAACGAGAGGTGGGCGCTCCCCCAGCGCCGGCGCAGCACCTTCCGCGCGCGCACGAGCCCGAGCATGCTCTCGTCCTGCTTTCTCGCCCCCTCCAGCTCCGACACCATCGCGCCCTCCTCGAGCAGGCGCTCGTAGGTGATCGAGATGGGCACGAAGAAGAGGTCGCGGCGCCCCGAGGCCAGGAAGCCCTCGACGTCCCACGACAGCACGCCGAGCTTGGGCGCCATCGTGCGGCCGGTACGCGAGCGGGCGCCCTCGATGAAGAACTCCTGGGTGAAGCCCTCCTTGACCAGCCAGATCACGTAGGAGCGGAACACCGCCTTGTAGAGCGGGTCGTCGAAGCTGCGGCGCATGAAGAAGGCGCCCACGCGACGGAACACGAAGCCGAAGGGGCCGAAGCCCATGTTCTCGCGCGCCGCGATGTGCGGCGGCACCAGGTGGTTGGCGTAGAACAGCCACGAGAGCAGGAGGAAGTCGAAGTAGGAGCGGTGGCTCGGGACCAGCACGATCGGATGGCGCTTGGCGTACTCCGCCACCTTCTCGAGGCCGCTCGTCTCGATCGAGACGAAGAGCCTGCGGAACAGCACCGTCACGATCGCGTTCACCACGGCCAGGAAGGTCGAGTTCATGTGCGCCGCGATCTCGTGGAAGCACTTCTCCGCGTCCATGCGCGCCTGCTCGACGCTGCGCCCCGGCTCGGCGCCGCGGGCGGCGATCGCCTCGCGCACCTGGGGCTCCGCCAGCACGGCCTCCTGCAGCTTGTGGCGCGGCGGCAGCGTGGGGCCCTCGACCACCTTCTCCTCGCGCCACAGGAACCCGAGGATCGACCGGCGCACCTTGCGGGCAACGGCCTCGGGGCCCTCGCTGCGGCGCTCGCGCACGAAGCCGCTCAGGTCGATCGGGTCGCCGACCTTGACGGCGAGGTTGTGGTAGTTGACCAGGAACGACGCCACCTTCGCGACGTCGCTCGGCCGGGTCGGGGCACCGTAGGCGAGGTTCAGGAAGCGCCGCTCGCTGCGCGGCCCCTTGCGCCAGAACAGCGCGATCGGAACGATGGCAACCGGCGGGCCGGCCTCCCAGACGGCGTCGACGCTCTCGGCGAGCAGGTCGAGGTCGGCCTGCGCCGCGGCCGCGACGGCGCGCCGCCCGAGCAGCCGCGAGCCGAGCCGCTCGGTGCGCAGGAACACGAAGAGCGACGAGCCCGCCGTCACCAGGCGGTGGACGCGCTCGCGCGGGCCGGTGGCCGTACGCCGGCCCCGCCAGGCGCGAAGCCGCGCGCGCAGGGACTGCCAGAGCGGCCGGTAGTAGTCGAAGTGGATCCCGTTCGCGAACGAGGAGAGCCGCAGCCCGTGGCGCAGGAAGAGCGCGTTGAAGAGGAAGTAGTCGAGCCGGCTCGCGTAGCGCATCACGTAGAGCACCGTGCCGGCGCTCTCGAGCGCGCGCAGGCGCGCGACCGTGGCGTCGTCGAGGGTGATGCCGAGGAAGAAGCGGCGCGCGAACCAGCG
The DNA here is from genome assembly GCA_035063765.1 of Deltaproteobacteria bacterium. Classification (NCBI taxonomy): domain Bacteria; kingdom Pseudomonadati; phylum Myxococcota; class Myxococcia; species Deltaproteobacteria bacterium. The sequence goes on along the minus strand of JAPSFT010000009.1, from coordinate 4,288 downwards.
GAAGAACAGGTTGAAGCGCGGCGCCATCGCCGACAACGGATCCGCGCCCGCGTCGAAGCCCGGATCGGCCGGCTGCCGCCGGTCGCCGCCCGGATCGTGGAGCTCGCGGAGATCGGCCCCCTCGGACATGGGGCGCATGATAGCAGCGCGGGGAGCTAGGCGAGGATCTCGCCGATCCTCCCGGCGATCTCCTCCGGCGACCAGAGGCCCTCCGCCTTCGTCGCGCCCTGCGTGCGCACCATCCGCATCTCCGAGATCTGCCCGCCGCCGACGAAGAAGATCTTCTTGCTCACCTCCTTGGCGAGGTCGCTGGCGAGGTAGACGATCAGCGGTGCGATCTGTTGGGGCGACATGCGGTCCTTGAAGGCCGCGTTCTGCGCGAGCGGCAGGTCCTCGGTCATGCGCGTGAGCGCCACCGGCGCGATCGCGTTCACGCGCACGCCGTACTTGTGCCCCTCGATCGCCAGGCAGCGCGTGAAGCCCGCGATGCCGGCCTTGGCGGCGCCGTAGTTGGTCTGCCCGAAGTTGCCCTCGAGGCCGGAGGTCGAGGAGGTGTTGATGATCGATCCGCCGCGCCCGGCGTCGCGCATGTGGTTGAAGACGGGTCGGGTCACGCAGTAGGCGCCCTTGAGATGGACGGCGATCACCGCGTCCCACTCGGCCTCCTCCATCTTCGCGAGCGTCTTGTCGCGCAGGATGCCGGCGTTGTTGACGAGCACGTCGACCTGGTGGAAGGCGTCGAGGGCGCCCTGCAGGATCGCCTGCCCGCCCGCCACCGTTGCAACGTTGTCGTAGCTCGCGACGGCCGTGCCGCCGGCCTTGCGGATCTCGTCGACCACGCCGTCGGCCATCGAGTGGCCGGTACCGGAGCCGTCGCGCGCGCCGCCGAGGTCGTTCACCACGACCGCTGCGCCGGCCGCCGCGAGGGCGAGCGCGTGCTCGCGCCCGATGCCGCCGCCCGCACCCGTCACGATCGCCACCTTGCCGTCGAGCAGACCCATGGTGCACCTCCTCGCAGGGAGGGGCACTCTAGCGAAGCGTTCCCCCGCGCGGGACCCGTTCAGGCGAAGAGCAGCGTGCGCAGCGTCGCGTGGGGACGGAAGCCGAGCCGCTCGTAGAGCGCGAGCGCGGGCCGGTTGCCCTCGACGACCGAGAGCTGGACGTGCGCGGCGCCGGCCGCGAAGGCCTGCCGGCACAGGGCCCCGACGCCGGCGGCGGCGAGCCCCTGGCGCCGCGCCTCGGGCCACGTGTAGACCCCCTGCAGCAGCCAGCCCTCGGCGAGCCGCACGTCGGCGTAGCCCACCCAGAGCACCCGCTCCGCGCGCTCCGCGAGCAGCGCGCGGCCGAGGCGCGACGCCACCCAGCGCCGGAACCCCCGCGGATCGCCGAGAAAGGGGTCGGGCCGGCGCTCCTCGCGCAGGCTCGCGCGCGCGGCCTCGACGAGCGGATCGAGGTCGGCGGGGCCGGCCGGACGCACGCGCACGCCCGCGGGCGGGTCGGGCAGCCGCGCCTCCGTCGCTCCGAGCACCAGCGACGCCTCGAGCCGGTCCACGAGCGCGCGCCGGCCCCGCCGCGCGAGCTCGTCCCACAGGCGGGCCACGAGCGGCGCCGGGGCGCGCACGAGCCCCGCCGAGAGCGCTCCGAGCGCGCGCAGCAAGGCCCGCGAGGCGTCCCCGTCGAGACCGGCCTCGAGAGCGATCGTGGGGCGTAGCGAGGCGAGCCCGACCAGCACATCGCCCCGCCAGGCGCCCAGCACCTCGGCCTCGACGTCGCCGTGCGCGGGGGCGCCCACCTGGCGCACGAGGTCCATGAGGAAGAGATCGTCACGCGCCTGCGGCCGCAGGTGCGCGAGCGCCTGCTCGCGCTCTCGGGCGCGCAGCGCCCGGACCTCGGGCCCGCCCCCCGCGCGGGCGCTCGGCTTGGATGCAGTGGCCACCGGGCCAGTGTAGATCAAGCGGGCACGGCGCCGATCGAGAGGCACGCCGGGCTCGCCGGGTCAGGTGATCACGGCGAGGACCGCCCCCTCCTCGACGCTCTCGCCCTCGGCCACGCGGATCTCGGCGAGGGTGCCGGCGCAGGGCGCCTCCACCGGGATCTCCATCTTCATCGACTCGAGGATGATCAGCGTCTCGCCCTCCTCGACCGCGTCGCCGACCGCCTTCTCGATCTTCCACACGTTCCCGGTGATCTGCGCCTCGACCCGCGTCGGCATGCCTCTTCCTCTCCGGTGGCTCGGCGCTGGCGCCCATGGTCCGCGTAGGGAGCGCCCGCGCCCTCGCCGCCGGCGTCGGGCGAGCGGAGCGCCCGGTCCTCCGGGCGCGGAGCGCGTAGCGAGCCGCAGGCGGGCGAGGTCGAGCAGGCCGGGCTCTAGCACGGCGGCCGGCGCGACGGCAACGCCCTTCCGGGGTCCGTTATGCTGCCCGGCTCTCCCGTCCGGCCCGGAGGCGCGCGATGCTCGAGACCCTGACCCGCGGCTTCACCGCCGCCCGCGAGCGCCTCCAGGGCGTGCGGGAGCTCTCCGGCGAGAACGTCGACGAGGCGCTGCGCGAGGTCCGCAGCTCGCTGCTCGAAGCCGACGTCGACTTCGCGGTGGTGAAGGACTTCCTGGCGCGCGTGAAGGAGCGCGCGCTCGGCGAGAAGGTGCGCACCCGGGTCCGGGACAAGAGCGGGCGGCTCCTGCGCACGAGTCCGGGCCAGCACTTCGTCGCGATCTGCCAGCAGGAGCTGATCGGGCTGATGGGCCCGGTCGACACCCGGCTCGCGCGCGACCCGCGTGGCGTCACCTCGGTGATGCTCTTCGGGCTCCAGGGCGTCGGCAAGACGACCGTCGCCGCCAAGCTCGCGCGTCACCTCCAGCGCCAGGGGCGCAAGGTGCTGCTGGTGGCAGCCGACGTGCAGCGCCCCGCCGCCGTGCTCCAGCTCCAGCAGCTCGGCGAGCGCATCGAGGTGCCCGTGCACGTGGGCGGCGCCGGCGAGCACCCGCCCGAGATCTGCGCCGCCGCCGCCGAGCGCGCGAAGCGGCAGGGCTTCGACGCCCTCGTCTACGACACCGCCGGCCGGCTCGCGGTCGACGAGGAGCTGATGCAGGAGCTCGCGGAGGTGCGCGGCCGGGTGGCGCCCGCCAACTCGCTGCTGGTCTGCGACGCGCTGATGGGGCGCGACGCGGTGAACGTCGCCAAGGCCTTCTCGGAGCGCATCGCGCTCGACGGCCTGATCCTGACCAAGCTCGACGGCGACGCACGCGGCGGCGCGGCCCTCGCGGTCAAGGCCGTGACGGGTGTCCCGATCAAGTTCCTGGGCACCGGCGAGTCGCTCGACCGGATCGAGACCTTCCGGCCCGAGGGGCTCGCCTCGCGCATCCTCGGCATGGGCGACATCGTGGGCCTCGTCGAGGACTTCGACGCGGTCGTCGACGAGCAGGAGGCCGAGCAGGCCGAGGAGGACGCCGAGCGGATCCTCCGGGGCCGCTTCGGGATGGACGACCTGCTCCAGCAGCTCCGGATCGTCCAGCGCATGGGTCCGCTGCGCGACGTGATGGCGAAGATGCCGGGCTTCGGGAAGCTCGCCGAGCACGTCGACGAGGGCGAGCTCGGCAAGGTGCAGGCGATGATCCACTCGATGACGCCGGCCGAGCGCAGCCGGCCCGAGCTGATCGACCGCAGCCGCGCCTCGCGCATCGCCCGCGGCAGTGGCCGCCAGCAGAGCGAGGTGAGCGACCTCGTGAAGCGCTTCTCCCAGATGCGCGAGATGATGGCGATGATCGGCGGCGGCGGCGCCGGCGGCCTGCTCTCGCGGATCCCCGGCCTCGGCCGGCTCGCGGGCGCCGGCGCCGGCGGCGTCGACCCCTCGCTCTTCGCCGGCCTCGGCGGCCCGACCGGCCGCGCGCGCACCGTCTCCGCGACCACCGAGGCGCGCCGCCGCAAGGACGCCAAGAAGAAGCGCAAGGACGCCCGCAAGGCCCGCAAGAGGGGCCGCAAGCGCTGAGGCCGGGGACCGGCCTCAGCGCGCGCAGCGAGCCGCAGGCGAGCGAAGTCCATCAGGATGCTCTCCCGCTGAGGCCGGGGACCGGCCTCAGCGCGCGCAGCGAGCCGCAGGCGAGCGAAGTCCATCAGGATGCTCTTCCCGAGACCGGGGACCGGCCTCACACGGGGCTGCCAGGAACGCGGCCTCGAGGCCGTCCGCTCGCGGGCGGGAGGAAGGGCCCGCCGGAGCGCCTCGAAGGCGCGCGCGGGTACAGCCTCTCGCGCCTCCGCGGCAAACAAAGCGCGCGTCCGAGTCGAAGCGGAGG